>VEPF01000215.1 GCA_012027055.1 Gemmatimonadota bacterium
CAGGTGCGCCGGAGAACTCGCCCGGCGGAGGCGCGGGCGGAGCGCACGCGGCCGGGGTCGGGACCTGCGGCCGGGCGAAGGCGCCGGTGAACTCGCCGGGCGCGGTCTCGAGCGCTGGCGTCGCCAGGTCCGCTGCGGGCGGCTCGGGCGCGCCGAACACGGCCAGGAAGTCGTCGGGCGCGCCGCCGCCGGGCTCAGGCTTCGCGAAGGCACCGGTGAACTCGCCGGGCGCGGTCGCCAGATCGCTGCTGGCGTCGCCGGGGGCGACCGGGACGCCGGCGGCCGCCAGCCACTCGTCCAGGGTGCTGAAGTCGAGGATGAACCGGGTCACGATCACGGGCGCCCCGTCCACTTCGACCTGGGCGATCACTTTCCGGCGGTCCTGCGGCGGCAGCGCCTCCAGCCGCCGCAGCAGCACGTCGTTGCCGGCCGGGCTGGCGCGGAGGAAATGGGCCATGACCATGGCGCCGGTGGTCGCCTGTGCGTGGTAGGTGGTGACCTCGCCTTCGGTGACCCGGTCCAGCAGCCGGTATTCCTGTTGGAACTGCTCGCTCGTCATGGGCGGCGGATAGTCTGGGGCGGTGTCCGGGGCCATTGCGGACTGGCGCAATGGCGGGTCTCGTTGCACGCGGTATAGTATACTACCGGAGCCGACAGAGGTCAGGCAATTCGGTGCGCTGCCCGGTACGGGGCGCGCGCTCGCGGCTAGCCTCCCGGAGCGGAACATGGAAGCGTTGACGCGGATCGTCTGGAGTGAGGGCATGCATCTCGCCCAGCACCACTTCCAGGCGCAGGGCGCATACTTCGAGCGACTGGCCGGCGGCGCGCTCGGAGATCTCTTCCACACGCCTTACGGGCTGATCGCCTGCGACTTCGATCGCGAGGCGCTGCTGAACGGTACGGTCGCCGTGCTCGCGGCGCGCGGCATCATGCCGGACGGGCTCGCGTTCAGTTTCCCGGAGGAGCCGGCGCCCCAGCCGCTCGCGGTCCGCGAGCTGTTCTCGCCCACGCAGCCCGCGCACCAGGTGCTGCTGGCCATCCCGCCGGAGCTGCCCGGTCGCGCGAACTGCGAGCTCCCGGGTGGGCGGGCCGCGGCCGGCGCGGCCCGCTTCACCGCGAGCGAGCGGCTGCTGCCGGATGAAGTGACGGGCGGGAGCGAGCGGCCGGTGCAGCTGGCGCGCAAGAACTTCCGGCTGCTGCTGGACAACGAGCCGCACGACGAGCTGGTGACCATGCCGATCGCCCGCGTGCAGCGGGACGGCACCGGGCATTTCGTCTACGACCCCGGCTGGGTCGGGCCGGCCCTGCGGATCGGCGCGAGCGAGCGGCTGCGCACGCTCGTCGCCCGCCTGGCCGACATGCTCTCGGAGCGCGCGGCCGCCATGACGGCCGAGCGCGCCGGGAGCGCGGGCAGCGCGGAATACGCGCCGCGCGAGGTGGCCGGCTTCTGGTTCCTGCACGCGCTGAACACGGTCATCCCCACGCTCCGCCACTGGCAGCGCACGGGCGCGGCCCACCCGGAGCAGCTGTACCTGCTATTGGCCCAGCTGGGCGGGGCGCTCTGCACGTTCTCGCTCACCTCTCAGCCGCGCGATCTGCCGGAGTACGACCACGACCATCCCGAGGAGTGCTTCGCGGCACTGGAGCGCCACATCCGCCAGCACCTGGACGTGGTCCTGCCGACCCAGGCGATCAACCTCCCGGTCCGGCCTGGGCAGGCCGGCTTCTTCGGCGCGACCGTGACCGACCGGCGCTGCTTCCTGCCGGGGTCGCTCTGGTACCTGGGCATCCGCTCGAGCGCGCCCGGCGCCGATGTGATCGGGCGCGGCAGCAAGCTGGTGAAGCTGTGCTCGGCCAAGTTCATCGCGCGGCTGGTGAAGGAAGCGTACCCCGGCCTCGAGCTGGAGCACGCGCCGCGCGCTCCGGCCGAGCTGTCCCCCCGGGTCGGCACGCACTACTTCACCCTGCGGCGCACCGACCCGTGCTGGCGCTCCATCGTCGAAACCGGAGAAGTTGGGATTTACGCACCGGCGGCATTGCCGGATGTCGAGCTCGAGCTCAAGGTGATTCTGGAGCGAAGCTGACGGCCGCGGAGGCGCGTTGGTTTCCGGCCGGTGCCGGCCTATATTGCGGCCGCCGGCGCACGCGCCTCCTGCCGCAGCTCTACAGCCCCCGGAACGAATTCAAGGCAGCCCGCATGAGCACTATCATCCAGCCCGTTCAGGGCCCGGCGACGGGCCAGCCCAGTCGCCTCGGTGAGCTCGCGCTCGCCCTGCAGGAAGCCTTCACGGTCGCGGTGCGGCTGCGGGCCGGCCGCCAGGTGGCCGCCGACGCGGTCTCCTTTCGCGCGCACATCAAGCAGGTGCTGGCCGGCGCCGACCAGCGCGCGCGGGCCGTCGGTTACGACGGAGACACCGTGAAGGCGGCGGTCTACGCGTTCATCGCGCTGCTCGACGAGTCGGTGCTCAACTCCGCCAACCCGATCTTCTCCGACTGGTCGCGCCAGCCGCTGCAGGAGGAGGTGTTCGGCGAGCACATGGCCGGCGAGAACTTCTTCCGCACGCTCCAGGACCTGCTGGGACGCCAGGACTCGGAGCCGCTCGCCGACCTGCTCGAGGTCTATCAGCTCTGCCTGCTGATCGGCTTCCACGGGCGCTACGGCTCCGATACCGGCGGGCTGCATGCCGTCACCAGCAGCATCGCCACCAAGATCGCGCGCATCCGCGGCGGACCGCCCAACGTCGCCGAGCTGGCGCCCGACTGGCGGCTGCCCGCGGCCGAGCAGCTGAAGCGCGGTCGGGACGTGGTGGCCAGGCGGCTCACCGTGATCGCTGCGGCCGCGCTCGGCATCAGTGTCGTGCTCTTCCTGCTCTACCTGTTGCTGCTCCGGTCCGGTGTCGGCGAGCTGCGCTCGCTGGTGGGCTAGGTTCGCAAGCGATGACGACCAACGGAATCGAAGGTTGACATGAACAAGGCAATGCGCCTGTACGCGCCGATCTTTGCCATCGTGGCCTTCTTCGGTTACTTCTGCTTCCCGATCGGACACTGGCTCAAGATCATCGACTACCGGATCTGGCTGATCCGGATGGCGATCATGGCGATCGGCGGCATCATAGCCGCGATCTATTACCTGTTCATGGCCGCGCGCCTCAAGGATGAGGAGGCGGAGAAGGCGCCCGAGGGCGGGGATGACCTGGGACTGGCCCTGGCATCGGCCCAGGCCCGGCTCGCGGCCGCCGGCGGCAAGGCGGAGTCGCGCGTGGCCCGCCTGCCGCTGGTGCTGGCGCTGGGGCCAGGCGGCGCCACCAAGACCTCGGTGATCGCGCACTCGGGGCTCGATGCGGACCTGCTGTCCGGCGAGATCATGCGGGGCGACGTCCCCATTCCCACCGATCCCGTCAACGTCTGGTACGCGAACGGCACCATCATCCTGGAGGCGGGCGGCCGCCTGCTGGACGACAACGCCCGCTGGCAGCAGCTGGCGCGTCGCGTGCGGCCCAGCCGGCTGGCCGCGGCGATGGGACGCGGGCGCCAGGCGCCGCGCGTGGCGCTGGTCTGCTTCCCCTGCGATGAGCTGACCAAGGCAGGCGCCGCGGAATCGATCCCAGCCGCGGCCCGCCGCCTGCGCACTCGCCTGGCGGAGCTCTCGCAGGAGCTCGGCATCCGGCTCCCGGTATACGTGCTGTTCACCAAGGCGGACCGGCTGCCGCAGTTCGCGGAGTTCGTGCGCAACCTGTCCACGGACGAAGCCCAGCAGGTGCTGGGTGCCACGCTCCCGTACTCGGACGATCCGCCCGGCGTGTGGGCCGAGGCGCAGGCCAAGCGGCTGCACGCTGCCTTCGACCGGCTCGGGCACCGGCTCGCGGTGGCCCGGCTCGAGATCCTCTCCCGGGAGTCGGAACTGCCGGCGCGCGGCGCCGCGTACGAGTTCCCGCGCGAGCTGCGCAAGGTCACCGACCTCGCGGTGCAGTTCCTGGTGGACGTGGTGCGCCCCAGTCAGCTCGGCCTCAATCCGTTCCTGCGCGGCTTCTACTTCACCGGGGTCCGGCCGGTCGTCCTCACGGACGCGGCCCCGCCCGTGGAGGCCGCGGCCAGTCCGATGGCTTCCGGCGCGACCTCCGTATTCAACGCGCGCGCGTTGCAGCAGCAGGCCATGGCGGCGGCGCCCCGCGGGGGCCGCAAGGTGCCGCAATGGGTGTTCCTCCGCCGGCTCTTCCGGGAGGTGCTGCTGGGCGATGACCTGGCGTTGCGCATCACCGCCGGCGGCGCGCGCGTCGATCTGCTGCGCCGTTCCCTGATCGGCGCCGCCGCGGCCGCCCTCATCTTCGTCGCGCTCGCCATGACGGTCTCGTTCGCGGGCAACCGCAAGCTGGTGCGCACCTCGATCGCGGCCGCCAGCGCGGCCAAGGAAGTGGGTGGCGTCGGCAGCCTGGTCGGCGAGGAGGACCTGGCCACGCTCGCTGCGCTGCGCGAGCGCACCGCCCTGGAGACCAGATACGAGCGGGAAGGCCGGCCGCTGCACCTGGCCTGGGGACTGTACACGGGCGCCGCGGTGCAGCCGCTGCTGCGCCGCATCTACTTCGCGCGCTTCGAGGGGGCGCTCTGGCGCGACACCCAGGACCGCCTGCTCGCCTACCTGCGCGGCCTGCCCGAGCAGCCGGATGAGAACAGCGACTTCGGCAAGGCCCAGGACGCACTCGCGGCGCACCTGCTGACCACCAGCGAGAACGGGCGTTCCACCACGGACCTGCTCGCCCCCGTGCTGACGGCACACGCCCGGCCCATGGGCACGGACAGTGCGCTCGCCACGGAGCAGCGCCAGTTCGCGTTCTTCGCCCAGGAGCTGCCCTACGGCAATCCCTACGATGCCCGGGCGGACGAGCCCCTGGTGGAGCGCACGCAGGGCTTCCTGCGCGCCTTCGGTCCCGAGGCGTACTACCGCGCGCTCGTCTCCGAGGGCGGCCGGACGGCGCCGGCGGTGCGCTTCAACGGTCCGCAGAACGTGGTGCACAACGAGACCGTGGTGCCCGGTGCCTTCACCATGACCGGCTACACGCACGTACAGACCCAGCTCGACAGCGTCGACAACCTGATGAAGCGCTACGAGTGGGTCTACGGCGCGCAGCCGCCGACCGTGAAGCCCCGCCGCGATGAGCTGGCGCAGATGTACCTGCGCGAGTATATCCGCCGCTGGCAGGACTACATCGGCGCAGCCAGCGTGGTGCGCTTTAGCTCACCCGCCGATGCGGCCATGAAGCTCGGCACTCTGAGCACGTCCGGCTCGCCGCTCTTCGTCATGCTGGCGATCGCCTCGCGCGAGACCAACAAGGACAGCACCAGCGCGATCGGCAAGGCGTTCCAGCCGCTGCACGCCGCGGTTCCGCCCACGCCGGACGCGAGCGGCGCGACTGCCGCCGCGGGCGGCTACACGGCGGCGCTGAACGGCCTCTCGTCGGCCATGCGCATGCTCGCGGGCGGCGGCCGCGATGACGCGCTCATGCCGCAGGCCATGGCGGGCGCGGCCCAGGTCAGAGGCGAGGCCGCGGCCATGGCCGCGACCTTCTCGCGGGCGGGCGATGCGGACGTGACCGCGAGCCACATCCAGCGCCTGTTGCAGCAGCCGGCGGACTTCGCCGACCAGCTGGTCAGCGGTCTGCCCGTGGCCGCGCTCAACGCCGCCGGCCAGGACTTCTGCGGGACGTATGCATCGCTCACGCGGGCGTTCCCGTTCAACATCCGCGCATCCGCCGACGCTTCCGTCGATGAGGTGAACGCGATGTTCGCGAAGGACCAGGGAACGCTGTCGTCTTTCTACCAGGACGCCCTGCAGCCGCTGCTCACCCCGCAGGGACGGCTCAAGGCCGGCTCGCGCGCGCGCGCCGAGTTCGCACGCTTCTATGCCCGCGCCGCCGAGTTCAGTGCCGGCGCGTATCGCGGCCCGGCGCAGGCCCTGGTGTTCGACATCCAGACGGAGATCCCGGCGGGCGCGAGCGAGGTCATGCTCCAGGTCGACGGGGACCAGGCGTCGTTCACGCCCACCAACCGGGCCAGCCGCAGCTTCCTCTGGGAGGCCGAACGTGCGCGCGAGGCCAGGCTGGTGGTAGCATTCGGCGGCGAGCGCATCACGGTCGCGTCCGGCACCGGGCCATGGGCTCCGTTCCGCGTGTTCTACGCGGCGGATTGGCGCGATTCCGGCCCGTACCGCGTGGAGTGGCGGATCCCCGGCCGAGACGTCCGACTGGTTGGCACCATCAGCTTCGAGTCCGGGGTGCCGCCGCTGCTGCGGCCGAGTTACACGGGGGCGCTGGCGCAGTGCGTCTCCCAGATCACCAACTAGGTGCAGTGTACCCGAATTGCGCGCGGCCCGTGGCCGCAAGCGTCATCACTCGCTGACGACTCAAGACGAAAGGCGGACAGGATGAGATTGTCCGGCAGCGCACTTCTTCTGCTCGCAGCCGCATTCGGCGCGGCAGCCTGCGGCGGCACCAAGGCCCCGCCGCCTCCGGTGCCCATGGGACCGGTCCCGGTCGATGCGCGCCTCCTCTACGACAACGGCGGCGGGATCCGCGACTCCGGCCAGACCGTGATCCGGGATGCGACCACGCTCCAGGATGTCTGGAAGCGCGCGACATCCACCCAGAGCAGTCCGCCGCCCGTGCCGGCGGTCGATTTCGCCACCGACATGGTGCTGGCGGTGGCGGGCGGACGGATGTCGCCCAGCGACCAGGTCCACGTCGACAGCGCCGGGATCAGGACCGAGCGGACGCCCTCCGGCACGCAGCAGCGGCTGCTCGCGGTGCACTACACCGTGACCGAGGGCTGTACCCGCATCAACCGCGACGCCTATCCGGTCGAGCTGGTGCGGATCCGGAAATACACGGGGGAGGTACGCTTCGTCGGCAAACGTGAACGGGCCGCCAACTGCCGGTGAGCACGCCCACGGTGCCGGGGCCGACGCCGGCTGAAGCTCCCGATCCGCTGGTCGGTCCCCTGTTCGCCGCTCGCTATCGCATCATCCGGAAGCTGGGCGAGGGTGCGATGGGCGCGGTCTACGTCGGGGAGCACCAGCACATCGGCCGCCGGGACGCGATCAAGGTGCTGCGTCCCGGACTGGCCGGTGACGAGGAGGCCATCCGCCGCTTCACCCGGGGGACGCGCAACGTCTCCGCGATCCGGCACCCGAACGTCTGCATCGTCTACGACTTCAGCGACACGCCCGAGGGGATCCGCTACCTCGCGATGGAATACATCGAGGGCGACACGCTGAAGGAGATCCTCGACCGTGAGGGGCGGATGGCCCTGCCGCGCGCGGTCGAGCTCACCCGCCAGGTGGCCGAAGCCCTGCAGGCCGCGCACGAAGCGGGCGTGGTGCACCGCGACCTGAAGCCCGGCAACATCATGATCTGCCGGCGCCCGGACGGTCGCGAGCAGGTGAAGGTGGTGGATTTCGACATCGCCAAGGGGCCGGCCGAAGCGCAGGGCGAGGAAGTGACGCGCGTCGGCTTCGTGGTGGGCACGCCGGAGTACATGAGCCCCGAGCAGCTCACCGGCGAGCGGCTGGATGGCCGCAGCGACCTGTATTCGCTGGGCGTGGTCCTGTTCCGGATGCTGACCGGGCAGTTGCCGTTCCGGGCCGCGAGCACGCAGGAGATCATGATTCAGCGGCTCACCGTGGAGCCGCTGCGTCTGCCGGACGTGGCCCCCGATCTGGTGGTGCCGCCCGCGCTCGAGCATGCCCTGCAGCGCGCGCTCGCCCGCCGCGCCCAGGACCGGCAGGCCAGCGCGGGCGAGTTCGCGGAGGAGCTGGTTGCGGCCATGAGCGGGGCGGCGATGCCCGCACCCGCACCCGGAACCGCGCGTCCGCGCGACGCGGCCGAGCTCGCTCCCACGCGGGTCGCGCAGAGCATGCCCGCGCCTGGCGCCGCACCGGCCCGCAAGCGCTCGCCCGTCCTGATGGCCGGGCTCGCCGTGGTCGTGCTGGCCGCGGTCGGGGGTGGGGCCTACTACTTCAAGGGACGTTCCGCGGCGCCGGCGGACCGGACCGGGCCGGACTCGGCCGCGCCATCTGCGGTGCTGAACCAGGGCGGCAGCGGGGCCGTCGCGCCGCCCGCCGGGACGGCGCTCCAGGAGGACACGGCCGGCAGGACCGGGACGCCGCAGTCCGGCGGCCAGCCGGCCGCCACGGAGGGCGCCGGCGCGGCCGATCCGCAGCAGCTCACGACGCCGCAGACACCCTCTCGCACCGTGGCGAACCCGCCTCGCACGCAGGCGCAGCCGGCGGGCGGCGGGTCGCCGCTGCCGGCCGGCGGCGTGTCCGCCATGCTGAACCGGCAGATGGACGCGGTGTTCGGAGCATCGGGAGCGCAGTTGCGCGCCGTGCGCGACAGCGCCCAGCTGGGCTGGAGGCTGGCCGGCAACCGCGCCGACAGCGCCGCTGCGGCGTTGCTGCTGGCGCAGGCGGCGTTCGCGGCCGGTGACAATGGCGAATGTCTACGCTGGGCACGGCAGGCAGCCGGCCTGGGCGCGGCTGGCGCCCAAACGCTGGTACAGGAGTGCCAGTGATGCACGAATGGGAGGGGCTGTCGCTCTGGCAGCACGGGGCCATGCTCAACTTCGCCGGCCGGAGTGACGCCGGGCAGCGGCGGAGCGAGAACCAGGACCACTTCCTGATCGCCGACCTGACGCCGGCACCGGGCCGGACGAGCAG
>VEPF01000113.1 GCA_012027055.1 Gemmatimonadota bacterium
ATCCTGGATCGAGCCGCTCTGCGAGATGCTCACGCTGTTCGCGTACAGCTGCCCCACTCCGTCGATGGCGTCCAGGTCCGCCTGGTCGGCGCTCACCCCGCGCGCCGTTCGGCCACCCTCCAGCTTCGCTCCCAGCGAGCCCGCAATGTACGCGTTCGTGGCCGCGTCCTCGTCGATCAGCGACTGCGTCTCCGTCGGCAGCCACCAGAAATTCTGCCGCTCCGGCGTGGCCAGCTGCTGCAGCGCCGCGGTCGCGGTGCCGAGCCCGCGCGCCCCTCCGAACGTCCCCGCCATCGGCAGCGTGTTGCCGCTCACCCGCGCGCCGCTGCCCTCGTACGTCGTCGGCGCCGCCACCAGCCACGTACCGCTCAGCCTCGCCCCCAGCGCCGGGTTCCCGAAGGCTTCCGCCAGCGGGTCGTCATAGGCGATCGACAGCCCGCCCATGCCTACGCTGCGCGATGGGAAGATCAGGTATTGCTCGCCGGTCGCGATCGGCACCGTCTTGAGCGACAGGCTCTGGGCCGCCAGCGGCTGCTGGACGGCGGCCAGAGTGAGCAGCAGCAACGCGCGCGCGACGCTGGCGCGCCCGCAGTCGAACACCATACCGGCCTCCCCGGCTCCCTGGGGCGGGCGGCCGCACCGGCGCGGCCGCTCCCGTCTACCAACGCGCCATGGGCTCCAAGCCGGACACCCCGCCCGGCCTTTCCAGCGCACGTTCGCTCCGGTCCCGGCCCCGGCCGCAGCGCCCGCGGATTGCGTACCTGACCGGGCGATTTACAACGGAGTTATTGACTGGCGCGGGGGGCATTCCTAGCCTTGTGTGCCGAAGAAGGCCGAACGGGCTGGCCTTCCCCACACCCTCGCTCCCCGGGGGAACCACAGAGGTGATGCAGCCGATGAAGCCGATCATGCACTACGGGAAGTACGCGGCGCTGGCAGTGGCGCTGCTGGCAGCCGCTGCGTGCAGCAAGCAGGACAAGGCGGCCGAGGAAGCCGCCGCCGCGCAGGCCGCCGCCGATTCCGCCGCCGCCGCTGCGGCAGCTGCGGCGCCCATGCCGGTGGAGCTGGACGCGTGCGGTCTGATCACCGCCGCGGAAGCCAAGCAGATCATCGGTGTCGAGGTGGGCGAGCCGACGCGGGACGCGAACGATCCGAACGTCTGCAAGTACACGGTCGGGCCGGCGTCGATGGGTGGTCAGTTCAACATCGTGACGCGCATGGTCTACTCGACGAGTGCGCCCGAGGAGCTGATCCAGCAGTACAAGGACAGCGGCGTGACGACCACGGACGCGGCCGGGATCGGCGAGCGTTCGTTCTGGGCGCCGCAGCAGAACATGACGCAGCTGAACACGTTCTTCTCGGGCAACCACATCATGCTGACCATGGCGTACGTGGGCCCGGAAGCGAAGCAGCGCTCGCTGATCGAGAAGCTGATGCAGACCGCGCTGGCGAAGAGCCAGCCGGCCGCGCCCGCGCCGCAGCAGCCCGCGCAGCCGGCGCCGAAGCAGTAACACGCACAGCTCGTGACGAAGGTGGTCACCAGGCAGTAGGCGCCGGCTGATCGGCCGGTCGCTAGCGGGCCGGTGCAGGCTGCACCGGCCCGTTCTGCGTTCCGGGCCCGTCGGCATTGACGCCTGCGGGCGTCCGGTCATAGGGTAGGGGCGCAGCTGGCGATCGCCGGCTGTGCCCCTGCCACCGTCGGGTGGAACCCACGGGCAAATGCACACGGCGTTGCAGCCACTCACGCATCGGGCGCCGCGCGCGGCGACGCTGGGCGGGCTGTTGCTCATGACCGCATGTGGTGGTCGGGACCGACCGCCACCGCCGGAGGCCGAGCCGGCAACTGCCGCTGTTGCACGACCGGCGCCACCGCCGCTCGCGCCACTCGACCCCTGCGCTCTGCTTTCCGGCGAGGAGGTCACGGCGGTAGTCGGCAAGGCCGTCACCGGCCCCGCGCGATCGCAATCCGGAAAGGCCTGCGAGTTCACGGTCGCGGGTCGCGGCGTGGTCAACTTCATGACCGAGACGGTCGCCTCGCCGGCTGGCGCGACCGAGCTGATGGAGGCCATGAAGGCGAGCGGCGCCCGGATCGCGGAGGCGCCGGGCATCGGCGAGCGTTCCTTCTGGGCGCCGCAGACCGGCATGATCCAGCTGAACACCTATCAGGGAGGCCATCACATCATCCTTACGCTCGCGCTGCTCGGGGCCGATTCCGTGCAGCAGACAATAGCCGCCCAGTTGATGCAGAAGGTGTTGTCGAAGCTGTAACCCCTCATCTCACGAAAGGCGATCTTGACCATGAAGCGAAGCAAGCATGTCGCCGTGCTCGCCGTACTGCTGCTGGCCGCGGCCTGCGGCCGGGATGCGCAACCCGCGGATCAGAACGCCGCGGACGCTCAGCCGGCCGCGGAGCAGGCCACCGCCCCCGCGCCGACCGGGCTCGACCCGTGCGCCCTCCTCACCGCCGGGGAAGCGCAGGAGATCATCGGCGAGCCGGTAGCCGGGCCCGCCCCCAACAAGAGCAACAGCCGGATCTGCGAGTTCACGATCGGCCAGGACGGGATGAGCGGCACGTTCAACTTCATGACGGATACCTACACCGCCGATGAGGTCGTCGCGCAGCTGCAGGGTGCCAACGTCGCCACCGTCGATGTACCGGGCATTGGCGAGCGTTCCTTCTGGGCCCCGCAGATGGGCATGACGCAGCTCAACACTTTCCAGGGCGGCAACCACATCATCCTCACCATGCTCTACATGGGCATCGATGAGGCCAGGACCAAGGACATCGTGCAGAAGCTCATGACCAGGGTGGTGTCCAAGCTGTGAGGACCCGGACACCGGTTGCGAAAGGGCGGGTGGGCGCGGCTACCCCGCCCATTCTTTTCACGTGGCCGGGGCGCGTGCCATTGACGCCGGGCTGCGCCGCCTCGTTGGGTACGCCGCGAACGCGGCAGGGCGCCGCGCTTTCAGGCTCACCTCCCATCGGGCGAACCCCGGGACAGGCGGATCGGCGATGAAGCCAGTTTCCCATCAGGCGGAGCGCGTGGCGCTCGCCTCGGCACTGCTCTTGTTCGCTGCGGCCTGCAGCAAGGACGCGCCACCCGCCGGTCAGGCGGAGCAGGCTCAGGCCGCTGCGACGCAGCCCGCGGCCCAACCGGCGGCCGCGCCGGCAGCCGACCTGGATCCGTGCACGCTGCTCATGCCCGCCGAGGCACAGGAGATCACGGGCAAGTCGTTCGGCATACCGGTACGCAACGAGACCAGCCCGAACGTCTGCATGTTCGAGGCGGACGGTGGCCCGAACTTCAACTACGCCATCATGCCGGTGGGGGCCGGTAATGACGCGGACGCCATGGCCGCACGGTTCCGGGACCGGGACGTGACCGTGACCGCTGCGCCGGGCATTGGCGACCGCTCGTTCTGGTCTCCCCAGTCGGGCGTGACGCAGCTCAACACGTTCAAGGGCGGCTGGCACATCATGCTGACCGCTGCCTTCGTGGCCGACACCCCGGCGCAGGAGCAGGAGATCGTCGGCAAGCTGATGCTCCAGATCCTGACCCGGCTCTAGCCGCGACCCGTACGAGTCATGCGCGGGCGGGTGATCCCGGTCCCCCGCCCGCTCGGGCCGTGACCAACCAGCACCCAGTAACCGCTGACGCGCCGCGGAGAGCGGCCGGCTGCCGGGCGAGCGTGCCGCGGCTAGAGGTCGGTATCGGGCAGCCAGGGCGCGAGCCGCTCCCGCAGCACGCGCAGTGCCTTGACCATCTGCGCTTCCACCGTCTTCACCGAGATGTCCATCACGCTCGCGATCTCGGCGTAGCGGAGTCCCTGCACGCGGCTGAGCTCGAACACCTCGCGGCACCGGGCCGGCAGCACGGCGATCGCCGCCTGCACCGCCGCGTCGATCTCCGCCTGCCGCACGTCGTGGTCCGGCGTGCCCGGCGATCCCGCCGTGGCCGTGAGTTCCGGCTCCGCATCCCGGATCACCCGCTCGTGGCGCACGTAGTTGAGCGCGCGGTTGCGCGCCGAACGGTGCAGATAGGCCGCCAGCGTGGATTCGAGCACCAGCGTGGCACGGCGCCGCCACAGCTCCAGCATCACGTCCTGCGCCAGCTCTTCCGCCACCGCCCGTTCGCCTACTACCGCCTGCGCGCTCAGCACCAGCCGCGCATAGTGGCGCCGGAAGATGGCGTCGAACGCCCACTGGCTCCCGGACCGCAGCTCGCGCCACAGGTCCTCGTCGCCCGGGTCCGGCGGGCCGGCCGGGCGCGGCTCTGACTCCGGCCCTTTCTCGCGGGGGCTCATTGGACGGCCGTCATGGCCGCGGGCTGCGGCAGTTCGCATACTGTCATGGGAGGCCCGAAATTACCGGACCGGCTCACGCCCCGGCAACGCAGGCGTAAGGGGGCGGCCGGGGTTGGCGTGTCTGACAGGCATGAGGCAAGACGGGATGTCCGAAGCAGACGTGCGGAACGAGACCTGGGAGCGCATTGCCCGCCTGGTGGCCGGCGAAGGTACGCCTGCGGAGCTCGCCGAGCTCGAGCGCTGGCTGGCCGCCGACCCCGCCCGCGCGGAGCTGGTCGGCCGGCTGCGCGCGGCCGTGGACCGCGCTGCCCGGGCGTCGCCCGCAGACCTGGATGTCGAGGCCGCGCTCGCCCGGGTGCACGACCGCATGGCTGCCGGGCAGGTACGCCCCCTGGCCTCGGCTCCCTCCCTCCGGGCCCGCCGGCCGCTCTGGCAGAGCACGCTGCTGCGCGCGGCCGCGGCGGTCATCATCCTCCTCGGCGCTACCGTGCTCTACCGCTCGCTGCGTCCCGGTTCGCAGCCGACGGCGGGGCCGGTGGCGGCCCGTATCTTCCAGACCCCCGTCGGCCAGGCCGACACGCTGCAGCTCGCGGACGGCTCCACCGTGGTGCTCGCGCCCGCCAGCCGGCTCGTGGTCGCCGCCGGCTATGGCACGCGCGACCGCCGGGTCACGCTGGACGGCGTGGCCTGGTTCGCCGTGCGGCACGATCCGCGGCGCCAGTTCACGGTGGCCGCGGGGGACGCCCTCATCACCGACCTCGGCACCGCCTTCGCCGTGCGCGCGGACCCTGCTCAGCCCGTCAGTGTAGCTGTTACCGAGGGGGCGGTGCGGCTGGCATCTAACGCTGCCTCCCCCTCGAGCGTCATTCTGAATGCGGGCGAAAACGGCACGGTGGCCGGAGGCGTGGCCGCCGTCGGCACGGTGGGCGGAATGGACGCCACGCTCGCCTGGACGCGTGGCCGGCTGGTCTTCGCGGATGCGCCCTTTGCGCAGGTGGCCGCCGAGCTGCAGCGCTGGTACGGGGTGCGGCTGGTGGCCGGGGGCACCACCGTGGCCGCGCGTCGCCTGGCTTCGGAGTTCGACGGGGAGACGGCGGAGGCCGAGATCGCAGTGATCGCGCTGGCGCTGGACGCGCGCTTCGAGACGCGCGGCGACACCATCATCATGCGTTCGGTGCCATGACCCGCGCGCTGTACCTCGGCCTGCTGGCCGCGGTGCTCGCGCGCGCGGGTGTAGCCGCGCAAGGCGCACCTGCCTGCGACCCGGGCCCGCCGCCCGTACCCGCGAGCTGGCCGGCGCCGCTCGACCGCCAGGTGACGCTGCACGAGGGCCTGGTCTCGCTCCCTGACGCCCTGGCCCGCATCACCACCGCCGCCCGGCTCCGGCTCTCCTACAGCCGCGACCTGCTGCCGCCCGCACGCCGCACCTGCCTCGAGTTCTCCGGTACGCCGGTGGGCGCGGTGCTGGAGCGCATCCTGAGCGGTACTTCACTGGCACCGGTAGTGGCCGGGATCGATCGCGTGGTGCTCGCCACCGACCATGCGGCCCTGGCCGTCGCCGCCGAGCCCGTCGATCCGGACGTGGTCGTGCTCGACGGCATCGCGGTGAACGCCCAGGCGGCCGCACCGGATCGCCCGGCCGGCGTGGTGGTGGCATCGGTCGATGGCCGCGCGCTCGAGCAGCAGGGCGCCTCCACCCTCGCGGATGCGCTGGACGGCCTGGTCCCGGGGGTGTGGGTGTGGGCGCGCGGCTCGAGCAGCCCGCTCACGCAGTACGCCAGCGTGCGCGGCGCCAGTTCCTTCGGCCCGAGTTCGCCCAAGCTCTACATCGACGGCCTCGAGGTGGCCAACCCGCTGCTGGTCTCCACCCTCGACCCGGCCACCATCGAGCGCATCGACGTGCTGCGCGGCCCGCAGAGCGGGGCGCTCTTCGGCGCCGACGCCGGGACCGGAGTCACCAGCATCATCACCCGGCAGGGCGCCATCGACGCGAGCGGTTCGCGCGCTCTGCTGCGCAGCGGCGTGGGCCTGGCCGGCAGCGCCTTCGCGCCCTCCGGCGCGCTCGCGCAGGAGCACGGCCTGAGCGCGTTCGCGGGCCCGCCCGCGCGCTCGGCCCGGCTCGACCTGGCCTTCAGCAGCCTGGGTGATTACATCCCGGATGCCGCGAGCAACCGCCTGTCCGCGGTCGGCAGTGCCCGCGCCGTCAGCGCGCGCTTCGCGCTCACCGCCACCGCCCGCCTGCTCTCCGAGCGCTCCTCCCTGAGCGAGAGCCCGTTGCTGCCGGCGATGTCCGGGCTCGACGTGGCCGCCACGAGCCGCGCGCTCGCGGTGGGGCAGTATACCGCCGGTCTCACCGCCGCTTATCGCCCGGGCGAGCACTGGACGCACACGCTCGTCGCCGGCATCAACGGCTACACCCTGAGCGGGGCGCCGACGCTCGCCGAAGCGCACACGGCCATCGATTCCGCGCTCGCCGCGTCCGGCACGCGCGCCTTCCGCACCACGCTCCGCCTGACCAGCGCCGCGCGCTGGCCCCTCGGGCCACAGGCCGAGGGGGGCGTGACCCTGGTCGCCGAGCATTCGGCCCTGCGCCAGAACGGAGGCGTCAACGTGGCCCCCTGGTGGGAGCCGCTGCAGCAGACGCCGCGGCGCTCGCCGCTGTTGCGCCCCGCCGTGCTGCCGAACGAGGAGCCGGCCCAGGACCGTGCCGAAAGCGTGGAACTGGCCCGCGCGCGCGCCAGTTCCAGCCTCAGCAGCCGGTTCGACGCCACGGTGCACGAGCGGCTGAACCTCTCGGCGGGCATGCGCCTCGAGCACACCACGCTGGAGAACGGCGGGCGCGGCAGCGCCCTCCTGCCCAACATCGGCGCATCCTGGACCGCGGTGGCCACCGGGCCGCTGCAAATGGTGCTGCGCGCGGCCTGGGGCCAGGGCGGACGCTGGCCGCAGGCGCCCGGCGCCGGCATGTTCGCGCGTCAGCTGCAGGTGCTCCCCGAGCTGCAGTCCGGTACCGAAGCCGGCATCGACCTGGCCGTGGGCCGCGCGCTCACGCTCCAGGCCACCCGCTTCGACCAGACCGCGACGGGGCTCACGCAGCAGGTGGCCGTCACCCGGGACAGCACCGCGTGGCGCGCCGCCAGCACCATCCTGCTCGCGCAGAACGTCGGCACCATCGGCAATCGCGGCTGGGAGCTCTCGGCCCTCGCCCGGCACGGCCCGCTCACCCTCTCCGGTACGCTCTCGCTCGTGGACAGCCGCGTCCGGGCGCTCGCGACCGGGTACCACGGCGACCTGACCGCCGGCGACCGCATGCTCGGCGTGCCGGCCCGCACTGCCAGCATCGGCGCCCTGTGGGCCCGGCCGCGCTGGAGCGCCGGGCTCTCGCTCGGCCGCGCCTCCGACTGGCTCAACTACGACCGCATCGCCCTCGCCCGCGCCCGGGCGGACTCCGTGCCGCTCACGACCGCCCAGCTGCGCGACTACTGGCTGCACTTCGCCGGTACCACCCGCCTCCGTGCCACCTTCAACCGCGACCTCGGCAACCGCCTGTCGCTCCGCCTCACCGGCGACAACCTGCTCGACATCCAGCCCGGCGACCCGGACACCACCACCCTCGTGCCAGGGCGCACTTTATCGCTCCGCGTGCGCGCCCGACTCTGAGCCGCGGCAGTTCTGCCCGCGCCGCGGCGTACGCCCCCTCGACACGCTCCGGACATAAGGGTCACGCCCCCGTCCCGTGTCTGATATCATGAAACGCTGCCACACCGGATTCGGAGGGATGCCAATGCGCCGACTGTTCACTGTGATCCTCGCCCTGGGCACGCTCGGGACGCTCACCGCCTGCAACCAGGACGCGGCCGGGCCGGGCGACGACCTGGACCTCGTTGCTTCCTTCGCGCTGAACGGCGGCTTCGCCTACGGCGTGGATGGCGGGCTGCCTGGCCGCGGCCTGCCGGAGCTGCACCGCCTGGACGCGCTGCCCGACAGCCTGAAGCTGACCACTGCGCAGGAAACCTCGATCAACGCCTTGCTGGAGGCGTTCCAGACCAAGTACAGGACCGAGCTGGATGCCCTCAACGCCATCCACGAGCAGGCCCACGCTGCCCGTGAGGACGGCGCCACGCGGGAAGCGGTGCACGACATCCTGGTGAAAGGGGATTCCATCCGCGACAAGCTGATGGAGCCGCTCGCCAAGCTGCGCGATGACATCAATGCGGTGCTCACGGACGCGCAGAAGACCTGGCTCCAGAACCGCCAGTACCGGCGCTGCGCCCCCGGCACCGCGACTCCGCTGACCGAGGCGCAGCAGGCCCAGATCAAGGCCCTCCGGGATGCGTTCAACACGGCCAACCAGGCGGACCTCGATGCCGTCAAGGCCGCCATGGACGCGGCGCGC
>VEPF01000469.1 GCA_012027055.1 Gemmatimonadota bacterium
ATGCCGGACGCGGTGATGGCCAGGGCCCGCCCGGCCAGCCACCGGTTGGTCGCGAACGCCGCCGACACCAGGCCGAGCGCGAGGCAGGCCAGCAGCAGCCAGTCCACTGCCCTGAAGCGCAGGTGACGCACCAGCGGCAGCACGAGCAGACCGGCGAGCAGCGCCGTGAGGTGCAGCGCCAGCTCCTTCGGGACGTAGAACCGGTCCAGCTCGTAGTACCGGTTCATGGCCGCCGCCAGCACCACCGCCACCGCTCCCGCCTGCAGCACGCGCACGGCCAGCGCCTCCCGCCAGCCGGCTGGTTGCTCCGGTTCGGGCAGGGGCGCCTGGTCCAGCAGGTGGAACGGTACCGTGCTCATTGGCTCCGGCCGGTCGAGATCGGGGGCAGCTGGCGGCGGGGGCCGCAGGCTGCCGGCAGGGGCGGGGAGAGCGCGGCCGTCCGGCCGCTCTGGACCCGTCCGCACCGCTCACGATAACATGTGGCGATCGGTTCCGCTCAACCAGCTTCGGACGGGTTTCCATGCGCGCGCTCCTCGCCGCCGTACTGCTCACCGCGTTGTGCTCGCTCCACGGTCTGACGGCCCAGAACACGCTCAGCCCCGAGGAGCGCGCCGCCGGCTGGCGCCTGCTCTTCGACGGCCGGAGCCTGGCCGCCTGGCGGGGCTACAACCAGCCGACCATGCCGGCCGGCTGGCAGGCCGTGGATGGCGCGCTCACCCGGGTCGAGCCCGCCGGCGACATCATCACCCGCGACCAGTTCGGGGATTTCGAGCTGGCGCTGGACTGGAAGATCGCCCCGGGCGGGAACAGCGGGATCATGTTCCGGGTCCGGGAGACCGCGGACCCCGCGTACTATACCGGGCCGGAGATCCAGCTCCTGGACACCACGGGTCTGGCCGAACAGCCGGCGCCGGAGACCTCGACCGGCTCGAACTACGCGCTGCACGCCCCGACCGCCGCGCTGGCCAAGCCCGCCGGCGAGTGGAACGCGTTCCGGCTCTTGGTGCGGGGGAACCACGTCGAGCACTGGCTGAACGGCACCAGGATCGTGAGTTACGAGCTGGGCAGTGACGACTGGAAGCGCCGGGTGGCGGCCAGCAAGTTCAAGGACATGCCCGGCTACGGCGTGGCTCCGCGCGGGTACATCGCCCTGCAGGAGCACGGCGCCATGGTGGCCTTTCGGAACATCAGGATTCGGGAGCTGAAGTAGGGGGCTGTCGCACGGGGTGATGTGTTTCGGAGGGCCGGCGCCACCGCGCCGGCCCTTCTGCATTGCGGCAGTCCGCGGCGGAGACCTCCGGGGTGGATACGATGCGGGCGGCACCGGTGGTGCCGCCCGCGTTCCGTGGCTCGATTCAGTCCTGTCCGGGCCGTGGCGGGCCCGGCGTGCCGGGCGGTGGCGGGGCGATCGGATCCCCGGCATAGGGCCAGTCCTGGACCCAGGTGAGGGGCCGGATCTGCAGCCGGGACCGGAAGTTGTCCTCCCCGTCGTAGAAATGGTGCACCAGGTAGTACGACGTGTCGTTCTCGATCAGGATGGCGTTGTGGCCGGGGCCGCGCACACGGCCGTGGCTGCTGAGCACCACCATGCCGCCGCCCTCCGTCATGGGCCGGCCGGCCGGATCGAGGTACGGTCCGGTCACTTTCTCCGAGCGGCCCACGCGGATGTTGTAGGTGCTGCGCGCGCCCGCACAGCAACGGTCGAAGGAAACGAAGAGGTAGTAGTATGCCGGCGGCACCGGCTGCTGCGGTTGCGTGCGGGCAGGAGCGGACGCACCCGGCGGGGCTCCGGCTGGTGGCGGCCCGGCCGCGGGGGCAGGAGCCCCGGCCGCGGGTGCGGTCCCCGAGGTGGTGGCGCGCCGCACGATGAAAGCGCCCTCGATGGACCGGTCGGCACCCTGGTTGGAGGTCGCTTCCGTGCCGGAGCGCGAGGCGATGGAGATCAGCGTGGTGTCGGTGGCGGAGAGCCTGCCGGTGGCCTTGTCCACCTTGCGCAGCTTGATGCCGCCCCAGAACGAGCCCCAGGCCAACCACGGCTCGCCGTTCTCATCCATGATCAGGTTGGGGTCGATGGCGTTGAACGTGTCCACGCGCGGCGTGGACCGCACCACGACGCCCTGGTCCTCCCACCGGTATTCCGGGCTGGCCGGATCGAGTGTCCGGTTCGTGGCCAGCCCGATCGCGGAGAGCTGGCTACCGAACGTGGAGGCCGAGTAGTACAGGTGGTACTTGCCGTTGTAGAAGGAGATGTCCGGGGCCCAGAGGCTCTCGCCCCGTACGCCCGGGACGGTGGTCGCGATCCAGGCCGGCAGCGCCTCGAACACGCGACCCGCCCGCGCCCACGTCCGCAGATCGGGCGAGCGCAGGATGGGGATGCCGGCACCGGTAGCGAACACGTAGTAGATGCCGCCCTGCTTCATGATCACGGGGTCGTGGACGCCGATCTCGCCCGTCTGCGCCCGCCCGGGCGCGGGCACGACCAGCGAGACCGCGAAGGCTGCGGCCGCGGCAAGAAGCCGCGCGGGCACGGGCGGTGACGTTCGGAGACTCATCTCGGTTCCTCGTTCGGGAGAATGGCCGCCCGGGAGGGCCGCGGCGGCCGCAATTGCCACGATATCGTGCGCCGGGCGCGCCGACGAGCGGGCCGGGTGCGTCCGATCGCGCTACCGGCCCGGTCGTGCCGGGCCCGGAAGTTGCCCGCCACCCGCTGCCCTGCACAACTTGTATCGGACCTCGACTCCTGGACCGGGAGGAGCATGCTCCGCACGGCCTGTTGCGCGCTCGCATTCCTTGCCTCGGCGGCCGCGCTGTCCGCCCAGAGCATCACCGGGACCCTCACCGGCGCGGCCGGCGAGCCGGTCAGCGGCGCGCTGGTCACGCTGCTGCGGGAGGACGGCACCGCCGCGCGGGCCACGGTATCCCGCGCAGCCGGGCAGTTCGCGCTGCATGCCAGCGACACCGGCCGGTTCCGCATCAGCGTGGAGCGACCTGGCTTCCTGCCATACCGGAGCGACTGGTTCGAGCTGGGGCCGGAGACCGACCTGACCCGCCCGTTTGCGGTCGCGACCGAGCCCTCGCCCATCGGTGCGGTGCGCGCCGCCGCGGGCGCGTGCACTCCGGGCACCACCTTCGGCACCGCGGCCGCACTCTGGCAGCGCGCCACGCTCTCGCTGGGGATCATGGCGCTGGCCGAGGAGGCCGAGCTGCTCGACGTCATCGGCGTGCGGTACCTGCGGGTGCTGGACACGAGAGGCGAGCTGCAGGAAGGGGTGATCGAGCAGGAGCCCTTCGCCGCGCACGCGGTGCCGTACCCGGCGCCGCCGGTGTCGCATCTGCCGGGCGGCGGCTTCGTCAGCATCGACAGCGCCGGCACGCTGCAGTACCAGCTGCCCACGCCCGCCATCCTGCTCTCGCCGGTCTTCCTCCAGAACCACTGCATCGGCGGGATCGTGCTGGACCGGCAGCATGCCGACCAGGTGGGGCTGGCCATCCGTCCGGGGAACAACGGGAGGGGCGTGGGCATCGAGGGCGTGCTGTGGCTGGATCGCGGCAGCGCGCAAGTCCGGGAAGTGGAGTTCGAGTATCGCGATCCCGCCCGCTCACTGCCGCGCGGGGCGCGCGGCGAGATCGGCTTCCGGGTCGGCGGCGAGGGGGTGCCGCAGGTGAGCCGCTGGTGGGTGCGCGTGCCGCGCGAGTTCGAGACCCGGTACAGCCTGGGGATCACGGCGCGGAGCGGGAGCAGGCTCGAGTCCGGGGCCTTCGTGTTCGGCAAGGATGACCGACCCCTGGAAGACCCCGATGGCGTGTTTGCGCTGCTCGGACAGATGTTCAGCATCGGACCGATCGTGGTGGAAGCGGAGCGCGCCCAGCTGCTCATGAGCGAAGGGGCGCAGAAGCAGATCCGGCTGGACGAGATCCGGGGCGGGCCGCCCACCGATGCGTGGGACATCGTCCGGACGCTGCGGCCCAACTGGATCGCGCGCGCCGAGAGCCCCGCCCTGGCCGAGGGCGCGGCTCACGGCGAGCTGGTGGTGTACCTGGACCGCATGCGGCTCTCGACCCTGAACGGCGACCCGGACGTGAGAGGGTACACGAGTGCCGAGGCCGCGCTCTCCCAGGTCCCGGTCGCGTGGATCGCATCCATCGAGTACATCCCGCCCATCGAAGCGGCAGCCATCTACGGGCTGGGCCACGGCTACGGTGTGGTCGTGATCCGCAGCCGCCGCCAGTAAGCCCCGCCGGTCAGCCCCCGGCGGCCCGGCCGGTCGTGTCGGTTTCCGGGCCGTGGTTGAAGGGCGGCGCGCGAAGCGTGTAGAATTCGCCCCGTCCGCCGCCGCCGGCGCTCGCCGGGCGGGGCCGCGGCGCGTGCACGCGAACCAGGGAGCCCACCCCGTGGCCCACGCCAGGATCGCCGTCATCGATTTCGGCGGGCAGTACGCGCACCTCATTGCCACCAAGGTGCGCCGGTTGCGAGTGCTTGCGGAGATCCGCCAGCCCGACGATCCCATCGCCGCGTTCGCGGAGTATCGGGGGATCATCCTCTCCGGCAGTCCCAGCCTCTCCGCGTTCGGCGAGGACTCCGCCTACACGAAAGAGATCTACGACCTGGAGATCCCCATCCTGGGGTTCTGCTTCGGTCACCAGGAGATCGCGAAACACTACGGCGGCGAGGTGGTCCACGGCGGGCGGGAGTGGGGACCGGCCGACCTGCAGGTGGTGCAGGAGCATCCGCTCTTCGCCGGACTGGAGCCGGTGGAGCGCGTGTGGATGAGCCACTTCGATTCCGTGGTCGGGGTCGGGCCCGATTTCGCGGAGCTCGGGTACACGTCGCTCGGCGACGCCGGCGGTGGACACCGTTTCGCGGCGATCGGTTCGGACCGCTACCGTCGCTATGGCTTCCAGTTCCATCCGGAAGTGGACGACACGGTGCACGGCGACCGCATGATCGCCAACTTCGTGCTCGACATCTGCGGCTGCGCGCCTTCCTGGACGATGGAGAGCTACCTGGAGGAAGAGATCGACCGGGTGCGCGCGCAGGTCGGCGCGGAGTCGGTGTTCCTGCTGGCCTCGGGGGGCGTGGACTCGACGGTGGCGGCCAAGCTGCTCGCCCAGGCGATCGGCTCCGCGCGCCTGCACCTGCTGCACATCGACAACGGCTTGATGCGGCAGGACGAGAGCGCGGAAGTGCTGCGTACGCTGGGCACGCTCGGCCTGGACGAGCACCTCACGTTCGTGGATGCGAGCGAGACCTTCCTGGACCGGGTGGCCGGAGTGGTCGAGCCAGAGCGCAAGCGCCGCATCATCGGCGACGTCTTCATCGAGGTGTTCGAGCGCGAAGCACGCCGGCTCGGTATCGAGGACCACCTGCTCGGCCAGGGTACCATCTATCCGGACACCATCGAGACCGGCGGCACCAAACGCGCCGACACCATCAAGACGCATCACAACCGCGTGCCCATCATCCAGGAGTTGATCGCCGCGGGACGGGTGGTGGAGCCGCTGGCCGAGCTCTACAAGGTCGAGGTGCGCGAGCTGGGCGAGCGACTGGGCGTGCCGCACGAGGTGCTGTGGCGGCACCCCTTCCCGGGCCCGGGCCTGGGCGTACGGCTGCTCTGCTCGACCGGCGCCGAGGACCGCGAGCATTTCGCCGAGATCGAGCCCGGCGTGGCGGATGTAGCCACGCGCTTCGGCGTGGCCGCCATGACGCTGCCCATCCGCTCGGTGGGCGTGAAGGCGGACCTGCGCTCCTACGAACACCCGGTGCTGTTCGCCGGACTGGCGGACTGGGGACGCGTGCTCGCGTTCGCGGCCACGCTCTTCAAGGAAGTACCCGGGATCAACCGCTGCATCCGCTGGCTGGGCGACGGCTGGCCGACCACGGTCCGGCCGTTGCCGGCCACCGGCACCCGCGCGCGGCTCGACCTGCTGCGCCGTGCCGATGCGGCCGTGATGGACGGACTGCGGCGGCACGGCATCTACCACGACATCTGGCAGTGCCCGACCGTGCTGGTGCCGCTCGCGATCGATGGACGGGGTGCGGAACTGGTGATCGTTCGTCCCATCCACTCGGAACGGGCCATGACCGCCACCCCGGCGCGATTGCCCGAGGCGCTGGTGGAGGAGTTGCGCGCGAGCATCCTCGGCCTGCCCGGAGTGAGCGGCCTGGCACTCGACGTCACCACCAAGCCGCCGGGCACCATCGAATGGGAGTGAACACCGCCTGAGAGGCCGACCATGAACGAACTCCCGAGCACCATGCGCGCGATCCGCATCCACGACCACGGCGACGCGGGTGCACTGCGCGTCGACCGGATCGCCGTCCCGGCGCCCGGCGAGGGCCAGGCGTTGATCCGCGTCGCGGCGGCCGGCGTCAACTTCATCGACATCTACAAGCGCAAGGGCCTGTATCGCGTGCCGCTCCCCGCGACGCTGGGCGAAGAAGGCGCGGGCACCGTGGTCGCGCTCGGAACGGGCGCCAGCGGGGTGAGCATCGGCGAACGCGTCGCCTGGTCCAGCGTGCAGGGTTCGTACGCGGAGTACGTGGCCGTGCCCGCGGCCCGACTGGTGCCGGTGCCGGCGGGAGTGCACACGAGCACGGCCGCGGCCGTGCTGCTGCAAGGCATGACCGCGCACTACCTGGCGTACGCCACGTTCCCGCTGAGGCCGGGCCACCGCTGCCTGGTGCACGCCGCGGCCGGCGGCGTGGGGCTGCTGCTGGTGCAAATCGCGAAGCGCTGCGGCGCCTTCGTGATCGGTACGGCGGGAACCGATGAGAAGGCCGCGCTCGCGCGCGCCGCGGGCGCCGACGAGGTGATCGTCTACACCCGGACCGATTTCGCGGCCGAAGTGCGGCGCATCACCGGCGGCAAGGGGCTGGACGTCGTCTACGACTCGGTCGGGATGACCACCTTCCTGCCCGGCTTCGACCTGCTGGTGCCGCGCGGCATGATGGTGCTGTACGGGCAATCGAGCGGCCCCGTGGATGCGATCGATCCGCAGCTGCTCAACCAGAAAGGCTCCGTGTTCCTCACCCGGCCATCACTCGGCCACTACATTGCCACGCGCGAGGAACTGCTCGAGCGCGCCGGCGACCTGTTCCGCTGGATCGAAACCGGCGAGCTGTCGGTGCGCATCGGCGCCGAGTACGAGCTCGCCGATGCCGCCGCAGCGCAGAGCGCGCTGGAGGAGCGGCGGACCACCGGAAAGGTATTGCTCAAACCGGCATAGGCACTGCGTCACCGGGCGCTCCAGCGCGCAACACGCCCGCCGGCCGGCGCCGCGTGGGTAGAAAGGTACCAGAAAGTGCTCGGAAGGGCGCATTCGAGCACGCATTCCAGGTTCTGGTCGTGCGCTCGCGCGCGTCTCGTTCTACTATGTGACCCCTGACGTGCATTCCAGGCGAGCGATAGCTCCTGTAACCGTTCCTTTCCCCGGGGGATGAGATCATGTACCGCAGATTCACACATCGGCAGCTGTTGCCGATGGCGCTCCTGCCGGCGCTGCTGACCGCGTGCGACGCGCGCGAAGCGGTGGTCGTGCCGACTGCGCCGATCCTGCCGCAGGCCGAAGTGATCGCTGCTGGCGCGCCCACGGAGCTGTTCATCTCGGAGTACATCGAGGGGAGCAGCAACAACAAGGCACTGGAGATCTACAACGGCACCGGCGGCACGGTGAACCTCGCCACCGACGGCTACAACATCCAGATGTTCTTCAACGGTTCGGCGAGCGCGGGGCTGACCATCAATCTGACCGGGACGGTGGCGGCCGGTGACGTGTACGTGCTGGCGCAGCGCAGCGCGAATGCCACGATCCAGGCGCAGGCGGACCAGACCAACGGCTCGGGCTGGGTCAACGGCGATGACGCGGTCGTGCTGCGGAAGGGCACGACCGTGCTCGATGTCATCGGCCAGATCGGGTTTGATCCAGGAACGGAGTGGGGCACGGACCTGGTCAGCACGGCGGACAACACGCTCCGGCGCAAGAACACCATCTGTGCCGGTGACGCGGACGGCTCCAATGCGTTCGATCCGGTCGGCGAATGGGACGGCTACGCCACTGACACCTTCACGGGACTGGGGAGCCACACTGCCAGCTGCACGGGGCCGGACGCGGCCCCAACGGTGTCCAGCAGCTATCCGGTGAATGGCGCGGCCGACGTGGCGTTGAATGCCGACCTGACGATCACCTTCAGCGAACCGGTGAACGTAGCGGGTTCGTGGCTGACGCTAACGTGCTCGACGACCGGCGCGCACAGCGTTGCGGTCAGTGGTGGCCCCACGACGTTCACCATTAACCCGGATGCCGACTTCGTCGGGGGCGAGTCCTGCACGGCCACTGTGGTCGCCACGCAGGTGAGCGACCAGGATGGCAACGATCCGCCGGACAACATGGTGGTGAACTTCACGGTCGGCTTCACGACGTTTGACGTTTGTGCGCAATCCTTCACCCCGATCTATGACATTCAGGGCAGCGGCGCGACCGTTGCACTCACGGGCACTCGCACCACCATGGGCGTGGTGGGCGGGGATTACGAGGGCGCCTCGCCGGCATTACGCGGGTTCTTCATCCAGGATCCGACCGGTGACGGGAACCCAGCCACCTCCGACGGCATTTTCGTGTTCGAGGGCAGCACCGCGAACACCGTCGGCCTGGGCGACCGGGTGCGGGTGCCAGGGACTGCCGG
>VEPF01000146.1 GCA_012027055.1 Gemmatimonadota bacterium
TTTGCGCCTGTGCGCAGCGGCCCGGTGGCGGCGCGCCCCTACTTGTCGGCGCCGGCCGCCAGCCACTCGCGCGTGCCCGCGTCCAGGTGCGCCGCGTAGTCCGCCTGCTTCTTCTCGTATTCCTCCGATACCGCCCGCAGCTTCGGATCGATCACCCAGTAGACGGTGCCGCACAGCACGATCGCCGCCGCCGTGAGCAACACGCCGGACATCTGCCCCAGCATGAGCTTCGCGAGCCCGATCATGAAGAACGCGAACACCAGCGGCGAGAGCACGATGGCGATCCAGTCCTCGCGGCTCCAGTGATCCGCCTGCTCCGCCGTCCATTGCCGCCGGATCAGCGGCCGCGGCCCGATCTCATGCTTTGCCTCGGTCGGCGCGATCAGTCCCCGCCGCACGGCTTCGCGGTGCACCGGGCCCCACCAGCCGATCGGCCGGGTCTGCAGGTAGAAGCGGACCAGGTGCTCCATCGGCTCGGGCTTCGTGAGCAGTGTCACCGGCAGGAAGACGATGGCACCGAGCAGCATGAGCAGCCAGAACTGCTGGTACTCCAGCAGCGGCGGGATCACGCCGAAGGAGGGCAGCACCCACACCACCAGCCAGGAGATGCCCAGGTTGGCGATCCACGATGCCAGGTAGCCGGCGGCGTTGAAGCGCCACCACACCACCTGCAGGATGTTGGGCAGCCAGATCCCCGCCATCATGAGCCAGAGCGCGAAGATCAGCCACTGCGTGATCTGCTGCATCATGAGCCCGTAGAAGAACGAGCCCACCAGCAGCACCGCGGTGGCGAAGCGCCCCACCCACACCAACCGCTTTTCGCTCGCGTCCGGGTGCAGGTAGCGCTGGTACAGGTCGCGCGTGAAGTAGAGCGCGCCCAGGTTCAGGTGGCTGGAGATGGTCGAGAGGTGGATCGCGAGGATCGCGGCGAAGAACACGCCCACCAGACCGGCCGGCAGCAGCTCGAAGCCCTGGCGGAACCAGCCCAGCTCGTACTGCGCCGTGTCGGTCATGTTCGGCAGCAGCACGAAGAAGCCGATGATGCTCGCGGCCCAGATGCCGTTCCGGATCAGCGTGATCAGCCCGCCCGCCCAGATGCCATAGGCCGCGTCCCGTACCGACCCGGCCGACTGGATGCGCTGCGCCTCCACGTACCAGTCGATGCTCGTGCCCATGCCGAAGCCGCCCACAATGGCGATGATCATCATCGTCAGGAACCACGCGAGCGGGAAATCGCCGGTGGCGAGGCCGGTGAACGCGAGCGGGTTGAGGCGCCACGCGTCGCCCATGGCCACCACCTTGTCCACGCTCACGCCCGGCCCGCCCGCAGCATAGCCGCCGCTCCCCGAGCCCAGCACGATCGCGAAGATGGCGACGATGCCCTGCAGGAAGTCGCCCATCACCACGCCCCAGTAGCCCGCGGCCAGCGTGTACAGCGCGCAGATCAGCGTCGGCACCACCAGGCCCACCCACACCGGCCAGCCGAACGCGAACGCGCACACCTTGCCCATGGCGATGCCCACCCAGCCCAGGATGAACATGTTCATGAATACCTGCCAGCCGGCCAGCCAGCCGCGCAGCAGCTCCGCGTGCAGTCCGCTGAACCGCACCACCTGGAACTCGGCCTGGGTGTAGGCCAGCGAGCGGCGGTAAATGCGCGCGGACACGAACGCGGCCACGGACGTCCACGCCGCGAAGAACGTGTACCACAGGCCGCGCAGCCCGTGCTGGTAGACCACGCCCGTCACCCACATGGGCGTGTCCGTCGCGGTGTGGGTGCTGAACACGGATGCGGCCGGCAGCCACCAGGGGAGCCGCCGGCCGGCCAGGAAGAAGTCCGATTCCGACCGGCGGGCCAGCCGGTAGAACCAGAACGCCCCGCCCACCATGAGCAGCAGGAAGGCCAGCGTCCAGAACCAGTCCAGGAGCGTGAATGCGATCATTTTCTTCGGGTTGCAGGAGGAGGCGGACCGCACCCATTGTATCCCGTCGGTCCTCCGGTCCACAACAACCGATCTCCTGGCGGTCCCATGATGCCCACCCGCAACTGGCTCATCGCGGCGCTCCTGCCGCTGCTGCCCTCCTTGCTGCCTGCCCAGCAGGCGACGTCATCATCGTCGGGTGACCGCCCCAGCCCGGGCTGGCTCGTGCTCGGCACGTTCCCGGTGGACACCGGCGTGGCCCGGCTCGATCGTGACTATCTGGGCGGCGAGGCCGCGGCCGCACCCGTGACCGGCGCCTCCGCCGCCGGGAAGACCTGGCGGGAGGCGAAGGCAGACCAGCTCGGGCGGGTGGACTTCAACACGGCGCTCCCCGATCCGCCGCACGCGCACGCCGTCGCCTACGCCTTCACGTACCTCACCTCGCCCGCCGACCGCACCATCGTGCTGGCCGTCGAGAGCGATGATGATGCCAGCATCTGGCTCAACGGTCAGCGGGTCTACCGCGCCGAGGTGGCCCGCGGCATCAGCGAGACCGATACGCTCACGCTGCGCGTCGCGCGCGGCGTCAACCGCCTCCTCTTCAAGGTGGTGAACCGTACGGGCGGCTTCGGCGCGGGCGCCCGCCTGCTCGCCCGCTCTCCCGATCCGGTCGGAGATATCGCCTTCAGCACCACGCGGCCGGAAGGCGCGCTGGCAACCGCGCCCGCGCCCTGGGTGACGCTCAGCCCGGCCCGCGCCGCCGCCCATGCCACGCTCGCCGATGGCCAGCTGGTGCTCCCGCTCGAGATCGCGGTGCAGCGCTGGGGTGCGGTGCCGGAGCCGGTGCGTGTGCAGCTCGGCGCACGCTCAGTCGCCGTGCCTGCCGGGCGGGCTGGCGAGCCCGCGGTGCTCAACCTGGAGGCGACCTGGCCGGAGCTGGTAGCGCTCATCGCGCGGCCCTCGGTCACGGTGAGCTGGGGCACGAGCCGCACCATCACGCCGTTCCCGCTGCAGGCCACCGAGCTGCTCTCGCTGCTCTCGCGCGTGATCACCGTGGCCGGCTGGGAGCAGTCCGCCAACGGCAGCGATTGGGCGCCGCTCGGACCCGGGCGCGACGCTTCGGTACGCGCGCTCCGTAGCCGCGTGCGCGTGCCCGAGGCGCTGGCTGGACTCACCCTCACCGCGGACGTGGCCGAGTTCGTGCCCGGCGGCACGATCGCGCTCGACGGCGCCGCCGTGACCCCGGATGCGCGCGAGCAGGCCACGCTCTGCGCGCCGTGTGCTGCCGGCCAGGCGCTCGAGCTGCTGATCACGCCAGGCGGCGACCAGTGGTGGGACCCGCCGCGGCTCCGCGTGAGCGAGCCGGGTTGGCGGGAGCTGGCGGACGCGCGGCTCTACGCCGGCATCCTGCAGCCGGGGACGTCGCTCGAGCCGCTCGGCGAGGCCAGTGCGCAGGCGCTGCTGCCGCTCGCGAGCACGGCGGACAAACGCGCCTACCGGGCCGAGCTGGAGCGGCTGCGGGCGCCGCTGCGCGCGCTCGAGGCCAGCGTGCGGCAGGACACGCTCGACCTGGTCGGCAACTCGCACATCGATGCCGCGTGGCTGTGGCGCTGGCCGGAGACCGTGGAAGTGACGCGCAACACCTGGCGCACCGCGGTCAAGCTGCTCGACAAGTATCCGGAGATGAAGTTCGCCGCGTCGTCCGCGAAGTATTACACGTGGCTCGAGGAGTACGAGCCTTCCCTGCTGGCGAGGATCCAGGAGCTGCAGAAGCAAGGGCGGTGGATCATCACGGGCGGCTGGTGGGTCGAGCCGGACGTGAACACGCCCAGCGGCGAGTCGCTCGTGCGCCAGGGCCTCTACGGCCAGCGCACGTTCGTCCGGCTGTTCGGCGCCCCCGCCACGGTGGCGTGGATCCCGGACACCTTCGGCTACCCGTGGACGCTGCCGCAACTCTTCGCGGGCGCCGGCCTCACCAGCTTCATCACCCAGAAGCTGCACTGGAACGAGAGCGGCTGGGCCGCGCGCAACAACTTCTTCTACTGGGAAGGTCCGGACGGCACGCGCCTGCCCACCTACATCCCGTTCGGCTACAGCCACGAGCTGCAACCCGATTTGCTCGCGCGCGAGTGGCGCACCCAGTCGGACAGCGCCGCCACGGACCGCACGCTCACGCTCTACGGCGTCGGCGATCACGGCGGCGGGCCCACGATGGAGATGCTCGACCGCCGCCGCGACACCGAGCGCGTACCTATCTTTCCCGTGCTCCGCGACGCCGACCCGGCCGCCTCGCTCGCGAGGATGGAGAGCGCCGCGCAGCACCCACCTGCCATTCGCGACGAGTTGTACTTCGAGTACCACCGCGGCGTGCAGACCACGCAGGCGAAGAACAAGATGTGGAACCGCCGCATGGAAGCGTTGCTCGGTGCCGCAGAGGCCGCGGCCGTCGCCGCCGGCGGCGACTACCCGCGCGCGGCGCTCACCACGGCCTGGCAGAAGACGCTGTTCAACCAGTTCCACGACATCCTGCCCGGCTCCGGCATCGGCGAGGTCTACATCGACGCCATCGCGGACTACCGCGCCGCGGACTCCATCGCGCGCGGCGTGCTCGATGCGTCGCTCCGCGCGCTCGCGGCGCGCATGGACACGCGGGCGCCGGTGAAAGACGGGCAGCCGTACTTCGTCTTCAATGCGACGTCGTACGCCCGCAGTGGGCTGCTCGACCTCCCGGTTTCCGGCGTGACCCGCGCGCGCGTGCTGGACGCGCGCGGCCGGGAGCTGCCCTCTGATCTGCGCGGCGACTCGCTCCGCGTGCAGGTGCCTTCGGTTCCGGCGCTCGGCGGTGCTGCGGTGTTCGTGGCGGGCGGCGGCAAGGCGCATGCATTGAGGTCCGCCGGCAGTTTCGTGCTCGAGAACGCCGCGCTGCGCGTGGAGATCGATTCGGTGCAGGGCGGCATCGCGCGCCTGTACGACAAGCGCCTGCAGCGCGAGTTGCTCCCTGCTGGCGCGCGCGCCAATCTGCTCATGACCATGGTGGACACGCCGCGCGACTGGGACGCCTGGAACATCGACCAGACCGATGGGCCGTGGACGGCCGTGGACAGCGTGGTGGACGTCGGCCGCGCCCGGCGCACCCCGCTGGGCGATGAGCTGACCGTGCGCCGCGCCGGCCCCGGCATCGACGCGGTGCAGCGCTACTTCCTGCCGAGCGGCGAGGGGAGACTGGACATCGAGAGTGACGTGGACTGGCACACGTCGCACCGGCTGCTCAAGGCGTTCTTCCCGTTCGCGGTCGGCGCGGACAGCGTCTGGGCCGAGATCCCGTACGGCGCCATCCCGCGCGCCGCGCACATGCGCACGAAGTCCGACAGCCTCAAGTTCGAGCTGCCGATGCAGCGCTGGATCGATGCGTCCAATGGCACCTGGGGCGTGAGCCTGGTCAACGACAGCAAGCACGGCTACGACGTCCGCGGCGACACGCTCCGCCTCTCGCTCCTGCGCTCGCCCAAGTACCCGGACCCGAACGCCGACATGGGCCGGCACCGGTTCACCTACAGTATCGTCCCGCACCCCGGCGACTGGCGCCACGGCGAGACCTTCGCCGCCGCCGACGCGCTCAACCGGCCGCTGCGCGTCATCGCCGTGGACGCGTACGCCGGCGCGAAGACGTTGCCGCCGCCTTTGACGCTGACTGGCGACGGCGTGGAGCGCGGGGCGGTGAAGCTCGCGGAGGATGGCGAGACCCTGATCGTGCGGCTGGTCGAACGCTACGGGCGCGCCGCTACCGCGACCCTCGGCATCACCGGTGCGCAGCAGTGGCGGGACGTGGCCTTCGTCGAGCGCGCGCAGTCGGAGTGGAACGCGGCAGGCGCGGACGGCAGCGTCGCACTGCAAATGCAGCCGTGGCAGATCCGGACGGTGGAGGTGAAGCGGGGCCGATGATCGCGCGCTGGTGCATCCTGGGCGGTGTCCTCGCCGCCGGGTTCGCGACTCCGGCCAGCTCGCAGGTGGTCCCGGATCGGCCCGCCTGCCCGCGGTGCACCATCCGCGTGGTGGCGCGAGGGGTGCTCGCGACCGCAGCGGCTCCGTCCGGTCTGCCCGGCATCCCGACCGTCATCTCCAGGGATCGCGCAGGCCGCTTCTGGGTGGTTACCTCTGGTGAGCTGCCGCTCGTGTTCGACCCCCGGGGCGCGTTCCTGGGGGAAGTCGGCCGTAAGGGTGATGGGCCGGGAGAGTATCGCGGCATTGCGGCGATCGCGCCCCTGCCCGGTGATTCCACGCTGGTGGTCGATGCGCGCCTGCAGCGTGCCTCGGTGCTTTCCCCCGACCGCGAGTTCGTGCGCGCGCTGGCCCTCCCGGTCCGCGGGGGAGCCACCACGGTGCTGCAGTGGCCGCGCCTCGTCGTGATGAACGGCGCGTCCCTGGCACCGGAGACTGCCGGCTGGCCCTTGCACCTGCTCGACTTCTCCGGCAATCCGGTCAAAGCCGCGCGCGCCTTCGGCGACCGGCGGGGCGAGCTCCGGGCAGGTCAGACTCCCGCTCTGCTGCGCAAGACGCTGGAAGCGGAAGGAGCGCGCTTCTGGGCGGCTCACGTCGTCAGGTACGAGTTGGCCGAGTACGATGTCTCGGGCGCCATCGTGCGCACGGTAGTCCGGAGGCCGGCATTCTTCGCGGACGACTCCGAGTGGAGCGTGGGCGCGCCGGACACGCCGCCGCCGCCGTTCCTGGATGCTGCGGCGGTGAGAGCGGACACGTTGTGGGTGGCCATGAGAGTGCCGAGACCGGACTGGCGCGAGGCATGGAAAGCGTTGCGGCTGCCGCGCGCCAGCGAGATCTCGGCAGCGCGCGGCCCCGAGCGGACGGAGCTGTACCGGTCCAGGATCGAAGTGATCGATGCCACCCGGGGCCGGCTGGTCGCCGCCACCGTCATTGAGGGCATCGTGCTGTACCTCGGCAGAGACGGCAAGAGCGTGGTCTACGATCTGGACCCGGCGGGACTGCCCCGATTGCGGATTGCAGAACTGAGCCTGACGGGGCACTAGCGGTGCGCCGGCGTCATACCCGGAGCCCGAAGACAACCCTCCTTGAACCTGATGACAGCAGCGCCATGGATGAGCTGAGTCGCCGAGCATTCCTGGGCGTGGCCGGTGGCGGCCTCGCGCTTTCCCGCGTCGCGGGCGCGATGGGGATCCACACGCCGGCGGATGCGCTGCTGGATGCACCCGCGGAAAACGCCGCGTCCGAATTCGCGGTCGCCTTCCAGGCGGGCGCGCTCGTGAGCCTCGGCCGCGCCGGGGATGAGTACGCCACGAACTACATCCAGGCGGAGCGACGCCTGGGCGACGTCGTCCTGGCATGCCGCCCAACCGTCCGCGACCCGTGGCAGGCCTTCGATACCGCAGCCGCGGCCGTGCGCCCGGAGGTGCAGGAAACCGCCGGGAGCGCCACGCGGACATTCCTGCTCACAGCCGCCGCCGCGCCGCTGCTCGCGCTCACGGTCCGCTTCGACCTGGGCGACGCCACGCTGCGGTGGACCGTCGAGTTGGAGAACCGCTCGGGCCGCCCGCTCGAGATCGGCGACCTGGCGTTGCCGCTGCCGATGACCCGCAGCTTCACGCAGCCCGGTCAGCAGCGCCCCGGCACCGTGCTCAAGCACAGCCTCATCTCGGGCGATGGCTCGTTCCTCTTCTGGCTGCGCAGCAACAACGTCGGGCCGTACCTGCTGCTCACGCCCGACGCCGGCACGCACCTCGAGTACTGGGAGGCCGACCGCAGCTACCGCGTCTTCGTGCACTCCCTCGCCGCCGGCGAGGCCGCCCGGGCCAAAGGCACGAAGTGGCGCCAGCCACACACGGGTGCGACGCTCGCGGCCTCCGGACCGCAGTCGCGCCGCAGTTACAGCTTCACCTTCCGCTGGGCGAACGACTCGGAGGACGTGCGCCAGCAGCTGGTGAACGCCGGGCTCATTGACGTGCACGTGGTCCCCGGCATGACCGTGCCCTCGGACCTGGTCGCCCGCTTCGCGCTGCGCACCCGCCAGCCCATCCACGGCATCGACGCGGAGTTCCCGCGGGAGACCCGGATCCGCGCGCTCCGCCGCACCGGCGACACGCACGTGTACGAGGTGCGCTTCGCGCGCCTGGGCGAGAACCGCCTCACCGTGCGCTTCGGCGAGGGACAGCAGCTGCACCTCGAGTGGTTCGTCACCGAGCCGCTGGAGACGCTGATCGCCAAGCGCGCGGCCTTCATCGCGTCGAAACAGGTCCGCGACACCAGCAAGTGGTACGACGGCCTGCTCGCGGAGTGGGCCAACGACACGGGCGTGCTGCTCTCGCCCGACAACTACGACCGCATCAAGGGCTGGCGCATCTACGAGGTCACGTGCGACGACCCCGGCCTCGCCAAGCCGGCGTTCCTCGCCTCCAAGCTTGCCGAGTACCCGACCCAGGAAGAGGTGAACGCGCTCGATTATTACATCGAGCACTTCGTCTGGGGCGGCCTCCAGCGCAAGGCGGACGAGGCGTTCGCGTACGGCATCTACGGCATTCCCGACTGGAAGACCAACCGCGCGAGCCAGGACCCGGGCCGGAGCGGCCGCCTGCACCTGTGGCGGATCTACGATTACCCGCACATCGCGCTCATGTACTTCGGCATGTACCGCGTCGCCCGGTATCACCCCGAAATCCAAACGACGCTCTCCGCCGACGATTACCTGCGC
>VEPF01000041.1:0-3298 GCA_012027055.1 Gemmatimonadota bacterium
CCGAGCGGGGGATCTACCGCACGGTCGATGGCGGCCGGACGTGGACGCCGGTGCTGCAGCGCGACGAGAACACGGGCGGCAACGACGTCGACATCGATCCCGCCAACCCGCAGGTGGTGTACGCGAACCTGTGGGAGGCGCGGCAGGGACCGTGGGAGAACTCGGCCTGGGCGGGCACGGGCGGCATCTACAAGTCCACGGATGGCGGCACCACGTGGCGGCAGTTGACCAAGGGGCTGCCGGAAGGCGTCAACCAGGCCAACGTGGCGATCGCGCCGAGCCAGCCGCAGCGTCTCTATGCCATGGTAGCCACCCAGACCGTGGGCATATACCGCTCCGATGACGCCGGTGAAAGCTGGGTGCGCATCACCGAGGACAGCCGCCCCGCGGGCCGCATCGGCGGCGGAGACCTGCCGGTGCCGCTGGTCAACCCGAAGCACCCGGACGTGATCATCTCGCTCAGCACGGTTTCCTGGATCAGCGAGGATGGCGGGAAGACGTGGCGTGCGTACAAGGGCGCGCCCGGCGGCGAGGACTACCAGGGCGGCTGGATCAATCCCGCGAACCCGGACATCGTGCTGCTGGCGGCGGACCAGGGCGCGGTGATCTCGCTGAACGGCGGCCAGACGTGGAGCTCGTGGTACAACCAGTCCACGGCCCAGCTGTATCACGTCGCCGCCGACCATGCGTTCCCCTACCGGCTGTGCAGCGGCCAGCAGGAAAGCGGTTCGGCGTGCGTGGCATCGCGGGGGAACTACGGCGCGGTGTCGGTCCGCGACTGGCTGCCGGTGGGCGTGGCCGAGTCCGGGTCCGTGGCGCCGGACCCGCTCGATCCGGACGTGGTCTTCGGCGGACGCAGCGTCACGCGCTTCGCCCGGCGCACCGGGCAGGTGTCCACCGTGGGCCCCCTGGCGGCGCGCGCCGTGGCGCCGAACGCGTTCCGTCAGGTGCGTACCCAGCCGGTGGTGTTCAGCGAAGCCGACCCACACGCGCTCTACTTCGGCAACAACGTGCTGTGGAAGACCACCAATGGCGGGATCGACTGGCAGCAGCTGAGCCCGGACCTCACCCGCAGGACCTGGGAGATCCCGGGGAGCGTCGGCAAGTACGCCGATCCCGCGCAGGTGGCGCAGCGGGGCGTCGTCTACACCATCGGCCCATCCTACCTCGATCCGAACCGGATCTGGTTCGGCACCGACGACGGACTGGTATACACGACCTCCGATGGCGGAGCGCACTGGAACGATGTCACGCCGCCGCAGCTCGGGCCGTGGTGGAAGGTGTTCATGGTCGAGCCGGGCCGGTTCGACGCGGGCACGGCCTACGTGGCGGTGAACACGCTCCGGCTCGATGACATGCGGCCACACTTCTATCGCACCCACGACGGGGGTCGCAGCTGGACCGAGATCGTGACCGGCCTCGCGGGTGCCGGCCCGGCCAATGCGGTGCGCGAGGACCCGGTCCGGCGCGGTCTGCTGTACGCCAGCACCGAGAAGGGCGTGTACGTCTCGTTCGACGACGGCGACCACTGGCAGTCGCTGCGGCTTGACCTGCCCGCCTCGTCGGCGCGCGACATCATCGTCAAGGACCAGGACCTGGCGGTGGCGACGCACGGCCGCGGTTTCTGGATCCTCGATGACATCACGCCGCTGCGCCAGCTCGATGCCGCCACGCTCGGCGCGGATGCGGTGCTGTTCCGGCCGGGACCGGCCTGGCGGGTGCGCTGGAACACCAGCACGGACATGCCCTGGCCGAAGGAAGAGCCGGTCGGCGAGAACCCGCCCGAAGGCGTGCTCATCAGCTACTACCTGAAGGAGGCCGCGCGCGGCCCCGTGACGCTGGAAGTGCTGGCGCAGGACGGTCGCGTGCTGCGGCGCTACGCGAGCGACGACGTGCTCACGCCCGTGCCCGACGCGGCGAGCGCACCCGTGCCGCTCTACTGGTACCGACAGCCGCAGGCGCTCGCGGCGAGCGCCGGGCTGCACCGCTTCGTGTGGGACGTGCATTACCAGCCGCTCACATCCGGCGGCGGCCGCGGCCAGCCGATCTCGGCCGTGCCCGGGCGGGGCGCGCCGGCGCCCGCGGCGCCCTGGGCATCGCCGGGCGACTACCGCGTGCGGCTCACGGCGGGCGGCAGGAGCTACACGCAGCCGATCACGGTGCGACAGGACCCGCGCGTGCGGACTCCGAGCGAGGTGATGCAACAGGTCTATGCGTTGACCGACTCAACGTACCTGGCGGCAACCCGCGTGCAGGAAGCGCTGGCGGAGGCCGCGGCCCTGCGGACCCGGCTGGCGGCACTCCGGGCGCGTGCCGGCGCCGGCCTCGCGGCCGGGATCGACTCGTTGGGGGCACGCCTCGGCGCCGTCGCGGGAGCGGCTCCGCCGGCGCGCGCCGGTGGTGGTCCGGGCGGGGCACCGCCGGCGGCGGGCGCGGAGCCGGGCACGCTCAACGCCGCGTTCGCAACGCTCAACGGCGCGTTGAACCTGCTGCAGGCGGCGGACGTGGCGCCCACGCGCAATCAGGCGGCGAGCATGGGCGCGGCCGTGGCCGCCGGGCAGAGCGCGCTGAGCAGCTGGCAGGAGTTGGTGGCAAGCGCCGTACCGGCGCTGAATGCGCGCTTGCGCGCGGCCGGACTCTGAGCGAACGGCCGCGCCCGGGGCAGCGTCCCGGTACGCGGCCACAGCAATCGAGGAGGTCATGCACACACGTCATCGCACCCCACCCAGCCGGCGCCACGTGGTCCGACACACGGCCCGACACTTCGTCATTTCACTCGGCCTGATCATGGCCTCGCTGCTGCTGGGCATGGCGGGTTACGGCCACTACGAGCACCTGCCCTGGCGGGACGCGTTCCTCAACTCCGCCATGCTGCTCAGCGGCATGGGGCCGATCGACCAGGAGCTGACGAACGGCGGGAAGCTGTTCGCAGGCCTGTACGCGCTCTACTCCGGGCTCGTGTTCATCGCGGTCACCGGCCTGCTGCTGGCGCCCAGCGTACACCACCTGATGAAACGGGTCCACTGGGAGGACCGCGATGACACGGAGTGACCACGACCAGCCCATCGTACCCACGAAAGGAACATCGATGCGTATCACCACCCGCGGCAGCGACTCCATCTTCAGCGGCGCCGTGGACTGGGTGTACGAGGAGGAGTTCGGGATCGGCCCGGCCTGGAAGTGGTCGCCCGACAGCCGGCGCATCGCTTTCTGGCAGACGGATGACCGGCCGCTGCCGACCGTGCAGCTCACGGACTACGAGGGCAAGTTGCCGAGCTGGATGAAGGTGCGCTTTCCG
>VEPF01000041.1:3308-8635 GCA_012027055.1 Gemmatimonadota bacterium
GGCAGCCGCCGGCTGGTGCTGCAGGAACAGGCCGACACGAACGTGGACATCTTCGAGTTCTTCGCCGGCGTGCAGGATTTCCTGTTCTTCCCCGCCGGCGTGCGGGAGTTCTTCTGGCTCTCCGACCGCGATGGCTACCAGCACCTGTACCGCTACGGCTACGACGGCAGGCTGCTCAACCAGGTGACCACCGGTCCGTTCATGGTCACCCGCGTGGATGGCATCGACCCGAAATCGAAGACGATCTACTACTCGGCCACGGAGGTGTCGCCGCTGGAGCGACACCTGTACCGGATTGGTTTCGATGGCAAGGTCAAGAAGCAGCTGAGCCAGGCCCCCGGCAACCACCGCTTCAACATCTCGCCGGCCGGCAACTACTACCTGGATACCTGGTCGAATGTGCAGCAGCCCCGGCAGGTGGAACTGTGGAGCACCAGGCCCCGCAGACTCGCGACCCTGGCCGACAATGCGTCGGTGACCCAGTGGATCGCCACGCACGCCTACTCACCGCTCGAGCTGTTCAGGTTCACCACCACGGACGGTGCCACCCCTGACGGGTCGATGATCAAGCCGCCGGACTTCGATCCCGCAAAGAAGTACCCGGTGATCGTATCGATCTACGGCGGGCCTGGCTCGCAGCAGGTATACAACCAGTTCGCGACCAGCGGGTGGGACCAGTACCTGGCACAGCAGGGCTTCATCATCGTCGGGCTGAACAACCGCGGTAGCGGGAACTACAGCGGCGATTTCCAGAAGCAGGTGTACCGGCAACTGGGCAAGTGGGAGGCGAAGGACTTCGCCGAAGTCGGCATGTGGCTGGCCAGGCAGCCGTACGTGGCGGGTGACCACCTGGCGATCCACGGCACCAGCTACGGCGGCTACATGACGGTCTACACCATGGAGCAGTACCCGGACGTGTTCCGGGCCGGCATCGCGAATTCCCCGGGGACCGACTGGCGGCTCTACGACACGGTCTACTCCGAGCACTACATGGGGCTGCTGTCCGACAACGAGGCCGGATACAAGGCCAGCTCGGCGGTCGAGAACGCGGGCAAGCTCAAGGGCTACCTGCTGCTGGTGCACTCCGGGCTCGATGAGAACGTGCACCCGCAACAGACCATGCAGCTGCTGACGGCGCTGCTGGAAGCGGGCAAGGATGCCGAGCTGCGCTTCTTCCCGCCGGGGGCACACGGCGCGGCGTTCGACATGCCAGCTACATGACCATGCTCAAGGTCTACGCGAACACCTGGTGCGAACACCTGGCCCTGAGCTGCACGCCGGTCAATCTGAACGAGGGCAACGAACCGAAGTTCTGAGGGGCAGCTGCCGGCGGCGAAACCCCGCCGCGGGCACAGCCGTACGGGAGGTCGGCCAGCCGCCTTGCCGGCCGACCTTTTCCGTTGGAGCCAACCCATGCTGCCGAGCCGGGTCACGTTGCCCCAGGCGCGCCGGTTTCTTCCGCGAGGTGTCCCATGCTGCGTCCCGCCACTCCGCTCCTGCTGATCGCCATCCTAAATGCGACATCCTCGCCGCTGGCCGCGCAGGCGAAGACCGATCGCCCGCCGCAGAACACCGCCGCGGCGGCCGCCGAGCATGCGGCACTGACCATCACGGCAGCCGACTTCCGGGCGAAGCTGGATGTGATCGCGCACGATTCGATGCGCGGCCGCGAGGCGCCGAGCCCGGAGCTCGAGCGCACCACCGCCTGGGTGGCGGAACGCTTCCGGGCAGCGGGGCTGCAACCGGCCGGCGACGGCGGCAGTTTCCGGCAGCAGTTCCAGCTGCAGCGGACGCGCACCGACTCCCTGATCGCGACGCTCAGCGGTCCGGGCCACACCAGTCGCTGGGTGCACCGGCGGGATTTCGCGGCCATGCGGGCACCGCTGTCCGAGAGCCGGGGCCTGCCGCTGGTGCTCATGGCCGGAGCGCCGGTCGATACGGCCCGCCCCTTCGGCGACGTCCCGGTCCGCGGGGCGGCCGTACTCGTGGTGGTCCGGCCCGATCAGCTCCGGAGCGCCATCCTGAACCCGCTGGCCGCCCGCGCAATGAGCGAGGGCGTGGCGGTGCTCGGCGTCGCGTCGGAGGTGCCGGCCGAGCTCTGGGACCGGATCAACTCCGCGCCCCTTCCGGACCGCTGGTCGCTCGCCAATGCGGGGGCCGCAGTCACCGGACGAACGGCGCTGTACCAGGTCCGCCTGGAGGCGCTGACCGAGCTGTTGCGCGCGGCGGGCGAGGACCCCGCGACGCTGCTGAGCCCGGAGCATCAGGGGGTGCGGGCGCTGAATGGCTTCACCTTCTCGGCCGCGCTGTACGAGACAGTGCTCGCGCAATCACCGGTCGCGAACGTGCTCGGAATCATCGAGGGAAGCGACCCGGCAAGGCGCAACGAGGCGGTGGTGTTCACCGGACACATGGACCACGTGGGCACGGTCGCGGGCGGCCGCTGCCAGCCCGCTCGCGCGCTCCCGGCCGACTCCGTCTGCAACGGTGCGGACGACGACGCATCTGGAACGGTTGGGGTGGTCGAGCTGGCCGAGGCGTTCGCGTCGCTCCAGCCGCGCCCGGCACGCACGCTGGTGTTCGCCGCGGTCACCGCCGAGGAGAGAGGACTGGTCGGTTCCCGCTACTACGTCGAGCACCCCGTCGTGCCGATCGAGAAGACCGCCGCGGTGGTCAACCTGGACATGATCGCGCGCAATCCGCGCGACACCGTGGGACTGGTCGGGCGCTACTACTCTTCGCTCGGCGCGCTCGTGGACAGCACGGTAGCGCGTCACCCGGAATTGCGGCTCACGATCGCCGAGCACCAGGGCGTCTACCAGGCGTCCGACCACTTCCCGTTCGCCCAGCGGGGGGTCCCTGCCCTGTTCTTCTTCAGCGGCGAACATCCGGACCTGCACACCGCGGCCGACAATCCCGAGCGCGCCGACGGGGAGCAGGCGGCGAGGGTCGTGCGGCTGGCGTTCTACGTGGGACTGGAAACGGCGAACGCGGCCGAACGGCCCGTCTGGGAGCCCGAGGCGCGAGCGCGCGTGGTAATTCGCTGACCGCACCGCAGGCCCCGCAACCGCCGGCGCGGTTGCGGGGCCTGGTCGTACCGGCGGTCCCGGTTTGGGTCAGGCCCCTAGCGCATGGCCAGCAGCCCGACCGTGCGGTACCAGTCGAACTCGTTGTAACCCTGCATCTCCGCCCGGGCCTGGTCCGCGCCGGCGCGATCTTTCCCTCGCTCCAACGCCTTGGCCAGGTAGCCATTCCCCATCACCCGATAGCCCGGGTACTCGACCTGCGCGAATTCGCGCTGCGCCATGGCCAGGTCACCACTGGCTGCGGCGCGGATCGCGCGGGCGAGGTGCACTGCCTGCGGGTAGTATCCGGTGTGGCCGCGTTCCGCCGCCGAGCGCTCCATCTCGGCGACTCCGGCGTCCATCTGCGCCTTGTCACCGAGGAGCGAGAACAGCATCACACGCCCGAGGCCGCTGTACGAACCGGGTGGCGTGAAGGTCTGCACCTTGTTGAAGGCCGCCTCAGCCTCACGCCGGTTGCCGGCCGCCGCCTCCATGAAAGCCAGCTCGAATGGGGCATCCCGCACGTACACATACGGTGGCAGCCCCGCGGCCTCCCAGCCGGCAATGGCCTGGTTCGCGTTGCGGCGCATCGCCACTACATCCTGGTCGAGCGCGGCGGCGTAGGCGGCGGTCACCAGCACGCCGAGCCTGGCGATCGGCTCGGCTGCCTTCGGCAGTGCGGCCTCGATCTCGGCGCGCGCGGTATGGGTGTCTCCGCGCGATAGGGCGACCTCGGCAAGGCCGTAGTGCGCAGCGAAGAACGTGGGATCCAGCTCGAGTGCACGCCGGTACTCCCGCTCAGCGGCCGCCAGGTCTCCATCGCGGTGCAGCAACTCCGCGTAGGTGTCGTGCGAGTTGGGATGCTCCGGCACCATCTTCACGTACTCCGCAGCCAGCGCGAGCCCTTCCGGCTTCGAGCCGCTCTCATAGCGCTGATAGGCCAGGAGGTTGTGCAGCCCGGCATTGTCCGCAAACTTCGCATGCCCCGCCTCGGCGTTCTTCGGGCCAGCTACCGGATCGTTGATCGTGTACAGCACGCGGAGCACTGCGATCAGCGACTCGTCCGGAAGCAGCTGCTGCGCCGCATCCAGCAGTGTGAGGGCGGCCGGCGTACGCCCTGCGGCCCGGTCCCGGATCGACGCCGCCAGCACCAGCTCGGCGGTGCTTGCCTTCGCCGCGTCCTGCACGGCGCGGTCGAGTTCGCGGTTCCGCTCGGCCGCCGTGATGTTGCCGTTGGCGTACGCCCGAAGCGCCCGTACCAGCCCCGCATCAGGCCGTGCCTGCAGCAGTTGCTGCAGGTGCGTCCCAGACCGCTCGAATGCCGAGTTCTCGAACTCGAACAGCGCCTTCTCCAGCGTGGCCCTGTTGGCATCATTCAAACCGGCCATGCTGGTGGCGAGACGCGCAGGCTGCTGCGCTACTGCGGCCTGGGACAGGACGAGGCAGCCGAAGATCGCGGCTGCCGTGGATCGGAAGGACATGAAGAACCTCCTGCGCCTGGGCGCGTTCCCGGAGAGGGAATCGCTCGTCGAACCAAGCGGGAGGATGGGCGGCCGATCTCCACCTTCTCGCCGGGTTGCCGACGAGCTGGTGCGGCCCCGTTACGGCCGGAGCCTGCGTCCACATTACAGTGGACGGATGTTTGGGCAAGAGGCTCGTAGCCCGGGGATCGGAGCCGGAATGGCAGGGCAGTACTGAGTTGATTCGCATGAGCGGAGACCGGCACCGGCTGGCCTCCGCCCACGATCACGAAGGCAGCCTGAGCAGCCGACTCACGTCCCGGCGCAGCAGCGACTCGTCATACAGGCCGGTGATGACCCGCTGCACCACCCCTTGGCGATCCACCAGGAACGACATCGGCAGGCCGTTCACGCCCCCGTACGCCGCCTTCGCGGCCGCGCTGGCCATCCCGACCGGGTACGTGATACCCTGGTCCCGCAGGAACTTCGCAACTCCGCGGCTGCCGGTCTCATCGGCGGACAGGCCCATCACCACGAAGCCGGCGTCCCGCTTGTCCTTCCAGACGCGCTCGAAGCCCGGCATCTCGGCCCGACAGGGCGGACACCAAGTTGCCCAGAAATTCACCAGCACCACTTTGCCGCGCAGGTCCGAAAGCGCCACCTTCTCGCCGGCCAGCGTCTTCGTCGCCAGGTCCGGCGCCGGCTGCCCTTCCAGTGGCACGCCCCCCGCCGCGCTCGCCCCGGACAGGCCCCGAACCAGCAGCAGCGCCAGCAGCAGCACTCCCAATCCCCCCACCAGGCC
>VEPF01000223.1:0-5237 GCA_012027055.1 Gemmatimonadota bacterium
GGCCGGACCTGAGAGCCCTGGGGCTGGAGCTGCTGCATGGAGCGCAGGCGGCGGTGGGAGGCGCCGAGCGGTTGGCCGCGGTGAGGGACTACGTCCGGGTCGGCCGGAAGGAGACTGCGGAGGGAACGTCTCCTGTACCTTATGAAGTCCGGTGGGTGGCGCCCGACGCGCTCCGCTACGACATCAACAACAGTGTTCTATACGTGCGCGGCGACAGTGTCCGGCAGGCGATCCGGGGGAGGAACGAGCTGCTCCCCCTCCCCGTCGGTTTCCCCGGCGTAGTCGAGAGATACCTGGGCGAGCGGTGGCGGGAGCTGCTGCCAGCCCTGCGGTGCGACCAGGACCCCACCTGCAAGTTGCAGGCGGCACCGGACAACCCGCAAAACCAGGTGGAGATCTGGTGGGTGGATAAGCCGGCATCGGAGGTGGGCATGCGGCAGAAGGCCGTGCTTGAGTTCGGGCCGGACGGCCTTCCAGTCCGCGCGTGGCTTCCTCCCTATGGGATGCGCGAGGCATACTCGGACTGGCGGGAGGTGAACGGGCTTCGCTTGCCATTCCGGATGCAGAAGATCTCCACGGCCAACGAACCGGGAGAAGTGGACATTACGCTCGAGTGGCGGATCGATACGGGACTGAAGCTCGAGGAGTTGCAGGACCCCCGGACCAGGACGCTGTGGCCGTGGCAGAACTGACGGTGCCTGGCGGCGCCGCTACCAGATCCCCGGGACGAGCCGTGTGCGCGTGCGAGCCGCGTACTCCCGGTAGTCGCGCAGGCCCCGGTGCAGCATGCGGTCCTCGCGCGCCGTGCGGATTACGATGGCGATGACCGTCAGCCCGGCCGGCACCAGCGCCCAGAGCGAGCCGAGCATCACGGGGATGGCGAGCGTCGCCACGATCGAGCCGGCATAACCGGGGTGGCGCACCCAGCCGTACGGACCGCTCGAGACCACGACGTGCCCGCGGTCGCTCTGGATGCGCGCGACCGCGGAGAAGAACTTGTTGACCGTCATCGCCCAGGTGGTGAACGCCGCGGCCAGCAGTGTGCCCGCGACGGCGGACCAGACCAGGGCGGACGGTAGCGGGCCGGTCCAGCCGAAGCGGCGGTCCAGCCCGGCCGCGAGCAGCACGGCCATCGGTCCCAGCGTCCCCACGATAAGCACGAGGGCGCGGTCGCCGGGCTCCACCCCTTTCACCTTCGCGAAGTTCGCGCGCTCGCGCAGCGTGTCCGGGCTGAGCCAGAGCAGCAGCAGCCGACTGGCCACGGAGACCGCGGAAACCAGGATCACGTAGACCCAGCCCATCGGCCAGGCCAATGTCCCGGCCGCGCCGAACAGCACCACGCCCGCCACCAGCGCCATGGCGACGAACGTGAGCACCAGCCGGAGCGCGAGCATGGCCGGCTAGTGCCGCTGGAACGTGAAAGGCGCTTGCGGCCACCGGCCGCGCGCAGGTTCGCCAGGCACGCTCCTACACTCCCGCGATCCGCCGTTTGTATTCGCTGAGCGCGGCCTCCAGCCGCTCGCGCGCGGTGGTGTCGCCCGGGATGTTGTGCGAGGGGTGGATGTAGAGGTGCACGCCGCGCTCGACCAGCAGCTCCGCGACCGTGGTGATGGTCAGCCACACCACCGCGGTGAACGCCATCGTGGAGATGGGGCCCACGCGGTCGATGTGGTTGGCGATGGGCACGGAGGCGTCCACGGCGGGCACGCAGGTGTCGATGATGACGTCGGCGATGTCGAACAGCTTCTGCCCGGACGAGTGCCGCGGCGGCTGGTCGGCGTACGCGGCCGCGGAGCCGGTGACGATCACCTTCATGCCCTGCCGCTTCGCCTCCATGGCGACGTCGATGTTCACCGGGTTCAGGCCCGAGTGCGAGAATAGCCAGAACGTGTCGCGCGGATCGAAGTCGTAGCCTTTCATCAGCTCGGTGCCGTAGCCCTCGACCCGCTCCAGGAACACGAACTGGCGCACGCCCATCTCGCCGGTGATGCGCGTGAAGAAGGTGAGCGGCAGCTCGATCATGGGGTGGAAGCCGACGAACCCGCCGATGCGCGGGTACATCTCCTCGATGGGGAGCGTGGCGTGACCGCAGCCGAAGGTGTGCACCCAGCGTTCGGCGGCGATGGTGTCCGCCATGAGCGACGCCGCGCGCCGGATGCTCGCCGGCTGCGTCTCCTCGATGCGGCTCAGCACCGCGCGCGTGTTCTCCAGCCACTGCATTGCGAGCATCGTGCAATTCCTATGCGTTCGGGTCCACGGCGGCCGCGACCAGCGGCGCCGCGAGGCGTGAGCGGACCGACAGGTAAACGGTGGCGGCGCAGACGAGCGCGGCCGGTACGATCAGCAGCGAGAGCCGGAGCCCGAGCCGGTCGCCGAGGACGCCCGTGGCGAGCGGCAGCAGCGTGCCGCCGGTGAGCGCCATCACCAGCACCAGGCTGAACGCCGTGCCGGAAAGCTGCGGGTAGCGGTCGCCGACGAAGCCGAGGACCACGGGGAATACGGCGGCGAAACCGGCGCCCACCAGCAGCACGCCGGCAGCCGCGGACAGCACGCTGCCGCCCGCGATCAGCAGCAGCGCGCCGACGAAGGCGATGGCCAGCGACGGCAGCAGTACGCGGCGGGGCGGGAGCTTGGCGAGCACGGTGCCGAGCAGCAGCCGCGCGCCCGCCATCCCGACCCAGTAGAGCGAGAGGAAGTAGAGGGCGCGGTGGGCCGGGAGGGCCAGGACGTCGTTCACGTACGTGGCCGTCCAGCCGCCCATGGTGATCTCCATCCCGCTCTCGAAGAACAGGATCAGGCCGAGCAGCAGCAGCAACGGATCGCGCGTGAGCCGGGCGGCGTCCTTCAACGGGAAGCCCTGCGGCTGCTTGGGCGCCGGGAATCTCACGAGCAGTGTGTAGAGCAGCACGATGGCGGGCACCACGCCGAGCGCGGCGAGCACCGCGGTGTAGCCCGCGGCGTCGAGCAGCAGTCCGAGCACGAAGGGCACGCCGAACGCGCCGATGCCGAAGAACACGCCCAGCAGGCTCAGCCCGGCGCTCCTCGCGCCCGCGCTGATGTCCGCGACCAGCGCGTTGGTGCCGCCGTTGATGATCCCGCCGCCGAACCCGATGAGCAGCACCGCGCCCGCCAGCAGGGCCGGCGAGGGTGCGAACGCGATGCCCTCGAGGCCGAACAGCACGAGCAGCACCGCGAGCGCGAGCATGCCGCGGTAGCCGTAGCGGTCCACGATCGGGCCGAACAGCACGGAGGCCAGCAGGATCCCGATCGACATGAGCGAGAAGAGCGAGCCGGCGCTGGTGCGCGCCAGCGCGAACCGCTCCGTGACCGAGGGCAGCACGGAGCCGAGCGCGGTCATGACGATGCCGAAGAGCAGCATGCCGAGGCATGCGCCGATGAACACCAGCCGCGGACGGTAGGCGGTCATACGTCGCCTCCCACGTGGAAGGAGACCGGCGACGGCAGCACGAGCGCGCCCGCGCCGACCAGCACGGCGTCACCGCCCAGGCCGCTGACCTCGATGCTGACCTGCCCGCTGCTGATGGGCTGCGCCCACCGGGCCGCCTCCGCGCGGATGCGGTCGAGGAGCCGCGCCGCCGGGCCGAACACGCCACCGCCCAGGATGATGCGCTCCGGATTGAACAGGCTGACCAGGTTGGCGATGGCCATGCCCCAGTAGCTCACGGCTTCGTCCAGCACGTGCTGCGCGAGCGCATCGCCCGCGTCCGCGGCGGCGAACACCGCGCGCGCGTCCGGATGCGCGTCCAGTTCCGCGCGCAACGGACCGGTGTGTGCGGGGTTTTCCGTGAGCAGCCGGCGCGCGACCGCAGCGATGCCGCAGCCCGACGCGTGATACTCGAAGCAGCCCACCGCGGGGTATTCGGGACGATAAGGTCGCGACAACGCCAGCCAGCCGATCGCGCCGGCCGCATCGCCCACGCCGCGCAGCACCCGGCCGCCCGACATGATGCCGGCGCCGATGCCCGTCCCGATCACCAGGAAGCTGGCGTCCCGGCCACCGCGCGCGTGGCCGCGCCACGCCTCGCCCAGGATCGCGCAGGCGCGGTCGCTGTCCACCCGCACCGTCACGTCCGGCGGCAGCGCCGCCCGCAGCTCTGCCACCAGCGGATAGTCAGACCAACCCGGAATGTTCGGCGCCCAGACCGTGCCCGTCGCCGCCCGGTATATGCCCGGCACCGCCACCCCGACCCCCGCGACCAGGCCGCCGGCCTGCTCCACCAGCGCGCGTACCTGCGCGCAGATCAGCGCGCCCACCGCCGCGCCTGCGCGTCCCTCCAGCGGGGCCAGGGTCCGCGCCCGGATCTCGCCCGCGGCCGAGAAGCACGCGCCCGCCAGCTTGGTGCCGCCCAGATCGAGACCGATCACCGCACCCGGTAACAACGCCATGGCCAGCCCCGCCTCCTTGCCGGTCGCCCAAAATCCCTCCCGACACAATACCAGCCGGGCGCCGGACCGGGCCACCACAGGTCCGCAAGCCCGGCGCGCGGGCGGGCGCGGGCGCCACGTGACCCCGGGCGGCGTACCGCGGTTCGCGCGGACGCGCGGCCGCGGCGGTGCGACACAGCCGGCAGGCACCTGTCAGTGCCGGCACTCACCGCTGCCGGATTGACCGCGCGTGCTGCCAGTTGTGCCGCTCTCGTCCGCATCGGGGCGGGCACGCGCGTTGCACCATGAAGTCGGCGTCCGATCGGGGCGATCGGAGCAATGGCCGCAACCGGAATCTTGGCGCGAGAAGGGAGGAAACCATGGCCATCACTCGCTATCAACCGTCCACGGACCTGTTCCGCTCGTTTTTCGATGAGCTGGCGACGCCCTTCGGGCGCATGGGCTCGTCCATGCGGGTGCCGGATACGGACGTGGTCGAGCGGGAGCACGAGATCCAGGTGGTGTGCGAGCTGCCCGGCCTAGGGCGCGACGAGGTGGAGCTCAGTCTGGAGAACAACGTGCTGACCGTTTCCGGCGAGAAGCACGAGCGGCACGAGCAGGGCGGTGAAGGTGACACGTACCACCTGTCGGAGCGTCGCTGGGGTCGCTTCAGCCGCTCGTTCGTGCTGCCGCGGGAAGTGGACCAGGACCGGATCGCCGCGCACTTCGAGAACGGGGTGCTGACGGTCTCGATCCCGAAGAGCGAAAAGGCGCGGCGCCGGAAGCTCGAGATCGGCAGCAACGGTCAGGCCGCCGGGCGCGTCGAGCCGGGCAGGAAGTAGTTCCGGGCG
>VEPF01000223.1:5247-8461 GCA_012027055.1 Gemmatimonadota bacterium
CCGTCCTGGCTGGCGGGGGCCGGGGCGGGCCCCCGCTGCGTTTTTCGGCATCAGACCCCGGGGCAATCCGGCCGGGCGCCGGGAGCGCGTGAGCCCGGACGCGGGAGCTTCGGTGCGCCGGCCCCGGGCGCCGGGTATACTATCCGGGGTCCACCCTGCCGCCGCGCCGAGGTCACAGCCAATGGTCCACTGGTCACTGCGGGTGTTGCGGCGCCACAGCCTGGAGCGACGCCTCTTCAACTGGCTGCTGCCGCTCCTGCTGCTGCCTTCCCTGCTGATCGTGGCCGTCTCACTCTACATCGGCAGCCGCTCGGTGGAGTGGATGGGGACGCTGGGGCCGTGGGACCAGGTGGCCGAGTCGGGACGGGCGCTGATCACGGCGGCCGGTCCGGCCGCGGCCACGGACACCGTGCTGGCCGCGGCCTTGCGGCGTCACCAGCAGGACCTTTCGACATCCGTCACGCAGGCGCGCCGCTGGTCGTTCATCGGCCAGCGGGTGGTGCGGGCGTTGCCGTACGCGCTGGCGGGCCTGGGGCTGCTGCTGTTCGGGCTGGCGTACTACGTGAGCCGGCGCCTGGCGCGGCAGCTGGCGCGGCCGATCCGGGACCTGGTGCGCTGGACGGGCAGCATGGCGGAGGGCCAGCCCCTGCCGGCCAGCGAACCGGGTGAGCGCCGCGAGGTGGAAGAGGTGCGTGCCCTCCGCGCCGCGTTGCGCGGTGCGGCGGCGCGCATCGCGGAGGCACGGGCCAGGGCGCTGGAGCTGGAGCGGGTGCGGGCCTGGGGGGAGATGGCGCGCCGGGTGGCGCACGGATGAAGAACCCGCTCACGCCGCTGCGCCTGGCCGTGCACCGCATCGCGCGCGCCGGGGCGGACGAGACTATGCGCGAGCCGCTGGCGGTGCTCGAGGAAGAGACCGGGCGGCTGGAGGAGCTGGCGCGGCAGTTCGCGGTGCTGGGCCGGCCCTCGAGTGGTCCGCGCAGCGACATCGACCTGGCCGAGCTGCTGCGGGAACTGCTGGCCACGGACGTGCCTCCGGGCATCGGCACGGAACTGCACGTGCCCGCCGCGGTACCGCTCTTTCACGGCCACTACGACGCGTTGCAGCGTGCCCTCCGGAACATCGTGCGGAACGCGGTGGAAGCGATCGAGATCCGGCGTGCGGCGGGCGTGTCGGTGGCCGGCCGGATCGCGGTGCAGGTGGCGCTGGAGGGCGCGGAGATCGCGATCACGGTGCGGGACAACGGCTGCGGCATTCCGCCGGAGGCGCAGGCCCGCATCTTCGAACCCGATTTCACGCTGAAGGCGCGGGGCACCGGTCTTGGGCTGGCACAGGTGCGGCAGGCGGTGCTGGCGCACGAAGGCCGGGTGCAGGCGCGGAGCGCCGAGGGGGGCGGGGCCGAGCTCGAGGTCCGGCTGCCGCTCGAGCGCGCACCGAGCCCGGACCCGGCCGGGCAGGCGGACGGCGCGGCAGCGGATACGGAACGGACCGGAACGGGAAAGGGGAGTATGACGGCATGATGCGCAGGTGGGTGGCGGTAGTGGTGGTGCCGGGCGTGATGGGACTGAGCGGGTGTGCGGTGCGGCTGGGGGGGGCCGGCCCGGAAACCTACACCGCCGTGGCGCTCGTGGACGCGGCCGGCGAGGCCGCGGCCGTGGCCGATCAGCTCACGGCCGCCGGTGCCGATCTGGCCCTGGTGTCCGCGCCCCACGACAGTGCCTGGTTCGCGCAGGTAGCGAGCCAGACCCAGCTCGGGCTGAGCGGCCCGGGGCGCACGGGCGCGAGCGGTCTGGCGCTGTTCAGCCGGCTCAAGGTACTGGGTGACACGGCCACGTCCCTGGCGGCCGGCACCGGGAAGCTGCACGTCATGGACGCGCTCTACGAGGTCGACAAGACCCGCAACCTGGACCTGATGCTGATGCAGATCGGGGAGAACACGTCCGTCCGCGATGCCGTGCGCGCCCTGCTCTCCTATTACGCGACGGACGTGGGCGGCACGTCCGCAGTGTTGCTGGCGCTGCACGCGCCCACGCCGGAAGCGGCCGACAGCGCCGCGCAGCTGCTGCGCTCCGCGTTCGGCAACGTCCTGGGCTGCGAGCAGCGGCCCCGGAACGGCGCGCCTCCGCCGGCGCCGCCGGCCTCCGGCACGCTCCGGCTCTTCTACGGTCCCCAGGCGCGCATCCAGTGCGAGCGGGGCCGGCAGCTGACGCTCTCGCCGCCGACCGTGGTCGGGCGGGTAGTGGTCGGGCGCTGAGGGCCGATGGCCGCGATCCTGGTAGTCGACGACGAGCCTAACATCCGCCGCATGTTGTGCAGTCTGCTGGCGGCGGAAGGTCACGATGCGACCTCTGCCGCGAGCGGCGAGGAAGCGCTGACCCGGATCGGGGCCGGGGAGCCGGACGTGGTGCTGCTCGACCTGGCGCTGCCCGGCGCGAACGGCGTGGAAGTGCTGCGGCAGGTCCGGCGCGCACACCCCAACCTGCCGGTGGTGATGATGAGCGGGCGGGCCACCCTGGCGGATGCCGTGAACGCTACCAAGCTGGGCGCGTTCCACTTCATCGAGAAGCCGCTCGCGCCGGAAGCGGTGCTGCTCACCATCGCGAGCGCGGGCGAGCTGCGCCGGGCCCGGGAGCTGTCCCGCACGCTGCAGGCGGAGCTGGGCGCGGGCGAGCGACTGGTCGGCTCCAGTCCGGTGATGCGCCGCCTACGGGAGTTGATCGAACAGATCGCGCCCACGGACGCGCGCGTGCTGGAGACGGGTGAGAGCGGGCCCGGCAAGGAGCTGGTCGCGACCGCGCTGCGCGCGCTGTCACCGCGCGCGTCCGGGCCGTGCGTGCGGGTCAACAGCGCGGCCATTCCGCGCGAGCTGATCGAGTCCGAGATGTTCGGGCACGAGAAGGGCTCGTTCACGGGGGCCACCGACCGGCGCCTGGGCCGCTTCGAGCTGGCCGACAAGGGCACGCTCTTCCTGGACGAGGTGGCCGACCTCGGCGCGGAGGCGCAGGCCAAGCTGCTGCGCGCGCGCGAGACCGGCGAGATCGAGCGGGTGGGCGGGCGGCGCAACGTCCGCGTGGACGTGCGCGTCATCGCCGCCACCAACCGCGACCTGGACGCGGAGCGCGCCGCCGGCCGATTCCGCGACGACCTCTATAACCGCCTCGACGTGCTGCGCCTGCACCTGCCGCCGCTCCGCGACCGGCTCGAGGACGTGCCCGA
>VEPF01000052.1 GCA_012027055.1 Gemmatimonadota bacterium
GGGGTACGACGCGGACAGAGAGCGGCGGCGCCGCGGGGAGCGCCGCAGCGACGAGGAGCAGCCGGGCGCGGCCGGCGAGCTCGCGGGCCTGGCGGAACAGGTCCGTCCCGGCGCAGATCACGTCCGCCCGGGCGATCACCTCCGGCTCGGCCGCGAGCCGCTCCGCGAGCACGCAGCCGATGGCGTCATCCCCGGCCAGCGGGTTGCCCAGCGCGAGCACCAGGACCGGCTTCAATGCGCCGCCTCGGGCGCGGCCGCATCGGTAGCCGGGAAGCGGATCGTGAAGCTGGTGCCCACGCCCGGCTCGCTCTCCACGGCGATGGTGCCGCCGTGCTTGGTGACGATGCCGTAGGCGATGGACAGCCCCAGCCCGGGGCCCTGCCCGCTCGCCTTGGTGGTGAAGAACGGGTCGAAGATGCGGGCGATCAGCTCTCGCGGGATGCCGTGGCCGGTGTCCGAGACTCGCACTTCCACCTGGTCGGCGGCCTGGTCGTAGCGCGTGCGGATCCGGATCGTGCCCTTCTCGGCCATGGACTGGACCGCGTTCACGATCAGGTTCATGAACACCTGCTGCAGCTCGGAGCGGTCGCCCTCTACCGCCGGCAGATCCAACTGCCACTCGCGCACCACGTCCACGTTGAAGAACAGCGCCTGGCTCTCGATCAGGTTGAGCGTCCGGGCCAGCACATCGTTGATGTCCACCGGCTCGCGGTGGGTCTCGGACTGGCGCGAGAATTCCAGCAGGCCCTTCACGATGTTCCGGCAGCGCTCCGCCTGCCGGACCACTTCCTCCAGGTTCTCCCGGCACGGGTTCTCGGACGGGATGTCTTCCAGCGTGAGCGAGGTGAGCGCGAGGATCCCGCCCAGCGGGTTGTTGATCTCGTGGGCTACGCCGGCCGAGAGCATGCCCAGCGACGCCAGGTGCTCCGACTGCGCGACGCGCGCCTGCATCCGCACCAGTTCCTCGGTGCGCTGCGCCACCTTGTCCTCGAGCGTGCTGGCCCAGTCCTCCAGGTCGGCGTGCATCTCCCGCAGGCTGAACTGCATGGCATTGAACGACTCGCCCAGCACCCCCAGCTCACCGGGCAGGTCGGTGAAGACTTCCTGGTCGAAACGGCCGGTGGTGATCCGACGGGCCACTGCCGCCATGTCGACGAGCGGCTTGGTGACGCGGCGGATCATGTAGTAAGTGGTGAAGATGATCGCCAGGAAGCCCATGCCGGCGATGACCAGGAAGAGCAGGATGACGCGGTCGCGGGTCTGGGTGAAGACGCTCTGCAGCATGCCCACGTAGAGCATGCCGATCACCTGGTGGCGCGCGTTGCGGATGGGCTCGTAGGCGCTCACGTACCAGTCGCTCACCACGTACGCGCGGTCGTTCCAGGTCCGCCCCTCCTGCAGGACGCGGCGGCTGACCTCGGCCGAAGCCACCGTACCGATGGCCCGCCCGCCCGCGGCCGCCGGCACAGTGGTCGCGATGCGCACGTTGCCCTGGAAGATGGTCACCGACCCGATCAGCTGGCCGTAGTAGCGCTCCCCGCCGTAGACCGCCTGGTTGACCCGGTCCACGATCTCATCCCGGCCGCCCAGCAGGGTCCCGGCATAGAGCACGGCGATGACCCGTCCGGCGCCGTTGCGCACGGGTGCGGCCGCCAGCTGCACCATCCCCCCGTCGAGCGTGACCGGGGTCGCGCCATGGGTCGGGTCGGGAGTAGCGTGGATGCGCGCGTGCTGCTCGAGCGCGGTGCCATGCACCCCCAGGATGGCGAAGGGGAGAATCTCGGTGCCGACGTATGCGCCCCGGGCGGGCGCATCGGCGATGGGCGCCACGCCGGCCAGGTCGACCGTGACCTCGCCCGCCGGGCCGAGGCTGTTGGCGAGCAGCCGGCCGGCGCTGTCGGTGACGCCGACGAAGTCGAAATCGCCGCTGGTCTGGATGGAAGCCAAGTACTCGCTGAGCGCGCGGGGCTGGCGCGCGGTCAGACGATCGAGGAGTGCCTCGCTGGCGGCGGCGAAGCGGACGGCGTGGCTGAGACTCTCGAACTGCCTTTCGTAGAACGCCCGGGCCGCGACCAGATCGTGCCGGGCGGTCCGGCGCTCCTGGCTCATCATCGTCGTGCTGACGATGTAGGAACCGGCCAGGATGGTCACCAGCCCGCCGATGCCGAGCACCAACAGGTAGCTCGTCACCAGCTGCGCCGTGAGCGACCAGCGCCGGAACTGCCGCGGCCCGATCATGCGCTACATCACAGCCGCACCAGATGCACGGAGCAGGAGATGCACGGGTCGTAGGCGCGGGCGACCATCTCCAGCCGGCGCTTCAGCTCCGGCTCGTTCTCCGGGTCGGAGACCGCCACGGCGCCACGCATGTGCCGCTCCAGCATGGCGGCGTTCATCGCGGTGGGCGTGATGATGTCCGCCTCCCGGATGAAGCCCTGCGCGTCGTAGGTGTAGCTGTGGACGAGCAACCCGCGCGGCGGCTCGGTCACGCCCGTGCCATGGCCGGCCCTGACCTGCGGGCGGAGCGGCGGCTCGGGCCGGAGCCCGTCCTGCAGCAGCTGCTCCACCAGCGCCAGCGTGTAGCGGATGTCGTATTCCAACTCGACCGCTTGCGCCAGGTTGTTCTGCAGCGGGTCTCCGGTGGGAACGCCCAGCCCGAGGCGGGCGCGGACCCGGGCGCTGCCCTCATCCAGCAGGTGCCCGTGGATCGTGACGCGCGCGAGCGCGCCCGTCATGAACGGCGAGCCCTGCCAGGAGCTGTGCTTGGCGTGCGAATGCGCCACGGTGCTCTCGGCCGTCAGCGACCGGTAGTCGGCCGCGGCCACCCGGGTATCGCCCCGCGCGCTCCGCACCACGATCTGGTCACCATCGTAGTAGCCGTAGGTGGCGCCCGGGTCGAGCGCGGCGAAGATGGTGTCCACCCGACCGCACGAGACCGGCGGCAGGCCGGCCACGATTGCCACCGCGGCCTGCGCATCGGCCACACCCTGCAGCAGGTCCTGCCGCAGCTGCAGCAGCCGATCGGTGGTGGGCATGCTGGCGAACCCGCCCACCACGCAGTTCACCGGGTGGATGCAGCGCCCGCCGATCACCTCCTGGATGCTGTTGCCCAGACGCTTCAGGCGCAGCCCCAGCTTGACCGCGTCCGGGTTGTCGGCCGCGAGGTGGATGGCACTCGGGTATTCCAGGTAATCGGGTGCGGCCAGCAGGAAGAGATGCAGCGCGTGGCTCTCGATGTTCTCGCCCCGATTGAGCAGGTCCCGCAGGCGCAGCGTCTGGGGCGAGACCATCAGCCCGAACGCCGCCTCGGTGGCCTTGATCGACGTCAACGCATGCGACGAGGAGCAGATCGAGCAGATGCGCGAGACGATCTGGGCGACTTCCGTCCAGTGCCGGCCGCCGATCAGGCCTTCGATCAGCCGCGCTCCCTCGAAAACGTCGAACCGGACGGCCTGCACCTGGCGACCGTCCAGTTCCACGGTGATGCCGCCGTGCCCCTCCACGCGCGCGAGATGGTCAACAACGATTCGCGTGCTCACAATGCCTCCGCTCAATGAACCGCGCCCGGCAGGGGCGCGAAGGTCGCCATGGCGCGCTCGACCTGCGCGCGCGTGTATCCCATGCTCTGGTACAGCGTCGCCGCCGACTCGAAGTTCGCGTCGGGCGCGGGCCCACGGCAGCCGTTGCAGGCCACGCCCAGCGAGGGGCAGCGGGCGTCGCAACCGGCGATGGTGAGCGGCCCCAGGCACAGGGCACCGTCCTGCCCCAGCAGGCACCGGTTCTCCGCGAACCGGCACTCGGCACAGACGGGATAGTGCGGCAGCTGCGGCAGGTTGCCGTTCAACAGATTGGCCACTGCCGCCAGGAACTCGTGCTTCTCGATCGGGCAGCCCGGCAGTCCGAAATCCACCTTGACGATCTCATCCAGCGCCTGCGCCGGGCGGGTGTCGATGGTGCGGCCGAAGTCGCCATACACCTGCTGCAGCAACGCGCCCCGGTCGTGCAGGCGGTCCAGCGTGGGCACCCCGCCCCACATGGCGCAGGTGCCGAGTGCCACCAGCAGCCTGGTCCGCTGCCGGACGGCCTTGACGACGTCCTCGTCGCGCTGGCTGACCACGCAACCCTCGATGAAGGCGACGTCGAGCATGACCTCGTGGTCCCCTTCCGAGCTGGCCATCAGGAACTCGCGGATGTCCACGAGGTCCACCAGGTCCAGCAGCTGGTCCTCGCAATTCAACACGTTCAACAGGTCACCCGCGCAACCCGTGACCCCGAAGAACCCCACTTTCGGTTTGGTCATATTCGCCTACACCATCTCAGGCAGGTTGATGGCGTCCCAGTACGTGAAGATGGGCCCGTGCAGACAGGTGTACTTGTAGCCGATGCTGCAGTGGCCGCACTTCCCCACCCCGCACTTCATCCGCCGCTCCAGCGACATCAGGATCCGGTCCTTGGAGAAGCCCAGCGGCAGCAGCCGCTCGAGCACGAACTTGTAGACGATGGGCGGGCCGCAGACGGCGGCATACGTGGTGCGCGGGTCGATGCGGGCGCGGTCGAACAGCTTCGGCAGCAGGCCGACGTGGTTCTTCCACGTCCCGCCCGGATCCGAGTCCACGGTGAGCAGGCAGTTGATGTCCGTGCGGTCCACCAGCGAGACCAGCTCTTCGCGGAACAGCATGCTGGCCGGGTTCTTGGCGCCGTACATGAGCGTGACCTGGCCGAAGTGCTCGCGCCGGTCGAGCGCGTACCACAGCAGCGAGCGCAGCGGGGCCATGCCCAGGCCGCCCGCCACCAGCAGCAGGTCGTTGCCGTGCATCACCTCCACCGGGAAACCGTTGCCGTACGGCCCGCGCACGCCCACCAGGTCGTTGCTCTGGAGGCGGTAGAGCGCATCAGTGACGCGTCCGACGCGGCGCACGCACAACTCGAGCGTACCGGGCCGCGTGGGCGAGGAGGAGATGGAGATGGGCGCTTCACCCGCGCCCGGGATGCTCAGCATCACGAAGGTGCCGGGCTGCTGCCGGAAGTTCCGGCCGATCTCCTCGTCCAGGAAGCGGAGCGTGAACACCCAGTTGTCCGGCACCATGCGATAGATGCGGACGATCCGGGCCAGGTGCGGCTGGTAGGGGTTCTCCAGCCACCCGGGGCCGGTTGCGACATCAATGGCTGGCGACAGCATCGCGCACCCCTCTCAGACGGTTGATCACATCGACCACGTGGATGCCCACCGGGCAATGCACGATGCACCGGCCGCAGCCGACGCAGCCCGGGCGGCCGTGCTCCATCACGAAGCCGCGTTGCTTGTGGTAGTAGTAGAACTTGATCCGGCTGGCCTGGCTGTGGCGGAAGTTCTCGCCGCCGGCCACGGCCGCGTGCTGCGAGTACAGGCAGGTGTCTGCGGTCCGCACGCGCGGACCCTCGGTGCTGCCCAGCTCGACCTGATCCTGCACGTCATAGCAGTAGCAGGTCGGGCAGCTGGTGCTGCAGTTGCCGCAGGCCAGGCAGGTCCGGCCCAGCTCCTCCCAGATCTCGCTGCCGTACTCCAGCTCGAAGATCTCGGGTAGATCGCGCAGATCGACCTCGAGCTGGTACTTGGTCTTCTTGAGCGCGGAGCGCCGCTTGTACTCGACGATGTCCGCGTCCGCCACCGGCGTGAACAGCGGGCCGGTGGCCAGGACCATGTCGTCCCCGAGCGCGGTGCCCACCATCACCAGGTAGTGATCGCCGATGTCGTAGAAGAACAGGTCGAAGCCGCGCTCCACGAAGTCGGCGCGCATGGAGGGGCAGAAGCAGTGCTCATCCGGCTCGCAGTCGATGCCGATGACCGCCACGTTCCGGCGCCGGGTCCGGTAGTACGGATCCGGGAACACGCCCTCCGCGAACACCTTGTCGAGCAGGTTCAGGGCGAAGATGTCGCAGGCGTGCACACCGAACAGCACGAGCTTCTGGTTCAGGCCCTCGGAGCCGGCCACGTACCCGTCCGGCCGGCGATAGGTCAGCATGGTCTCGCGCGGGGGCAGGAAGTACTTCTTGGGCGGCAGCACGGTGCGGTCGTAGTCGAGGCACGCTTCCGACCAGCGCTCCAGCGCCCGGAACGAATAGCCCGCCCTGGTGCGCACCGGCGCGTGCACCTCGCCGAACTGCTGCAGCACCGACGCGAAGAAGTCGAGCTGTTCTTTGGGTAGTTTCAGGATCTTCATGCGGCGCCTCCGCTCGCGTTCGCGGTGCCGGCCTGGTTCAGGCGCGCGTCGATCAGCTCCAACAGGCGCGGCAGGTCGACGGGCTTGGCAATGAAGTCGTCGTGTCGCAGCCACGACTTCTCGGGCGTGATGCTGAACCCCGGGACCGAACTGTAGATCGAGCTGACCACGAATACGGGCATGCGCTCCAGGCCCGGCGTGCGGCGCAGCTGCTGGAGCGTGAAGAATCCCTCCGTGCGCTCATCCATCACCACATCCATCAACACCACGTCGGGCGCTTCCGCCTTGGCGAGGCGGAGCCCTTCCCGGCCGTTGGGCGCGGAGATCACCTGGTAGCCATGGGTCTCCAGGTAGACCCCCACGGCTTCCGTGAAATCCGCATCGTCGTCAATGATCAGAACCTTGCGGCTCATCCCTGTGCTCCAGGTTGGGGCGGTGTCGCACTGCCGACCGGCAGGCGGACGGTGAAGGTGGAACCGGAGCCGGTCTCGCTGGTCACCTCGATGGTGCCGCCGAGCTCCGTTACGATGCGCCGGCAGATCGGCAGGCCCAGCCCGGTGCCGGACGTACGGGGGGCGGCCGTCCCGCCCACCCGGAAGAACTCATCGAAGAGGTAGGGCCGGGCATCTTCGGGGATGCCATAGCCCGTGTCGGTGACGCTGACCCGGATCTCGCCGGCATCCTCGCCACCGTACACGGTGATGCTGCCGCCCGGCCGGTTGTACTTGATGGCGTTGGTGATCAGGTTGTCGAACAGCACGCTCAGCGCCTGCCGGTCCGCCTGCACCACCAGCGCACCGGGCTCGATCGCACACTGCAGCGCGAGCTCGCTCGAGCTCACCAGCCCTTCGTAGGTAAGCGCGATCTGCTGGAGCAGGTGCCCGAGATCCACCGGCTCGCGGTGCCGCGTCAGGGCTCCGCCTTCGGCCTGGGCCAGCGTCAGCCAGTCCCGGATCAGGTCCTGCATCTCCTCCGTGCGCTTGATGCAGCGCCCCAGCCACTCGTCGCGCTTCTCCGCCGCGGTGGGCGAGTCGCCCAGCCGCAGCAGCACGTCGAGGTACTGGTGGATGGCCACCAGCGGCGTCTTCAGCTGGTGCGACACGAAGGTGATGAACTTGCGCTTCAGCAGCTCGCGCTCGAGCTGCAGGCGCCGCGCTTCCTGCTGCAGCCGCCGCCGCTCCAGGCCGCGCCCCACGATGAGCCGCAGCTCGTCAGGGGTGAACGGCTTCGGCAGGAAGTCGTACGCGCCGGACTTCATGGCCTCGACCGCGGTCGCAATCGTGGCATAACCGGTGATCACGATGATCACGATCTCCGGATCCAACTCGTGAACCCGGGCGATCACTTCCTGCCCGCTGATGCCCGGCATTTTCAGGTCGACCACCACCAGCGGCGGCTTCGACCGGGCGACTCCGTCCAGGCCGGCCGCCCCGTCCTCGAAGACCTCGACCCGATACCCCATCTTGGTGAGGATCTGACGACAGGAGAGGCGCATGGCGTAGTCATCATCGATGACCACCATCACCTCGGCCGGGGGCGCGGCCGCGGCCGGAGCCGGCGGCGTCGCGGACCGAGTCTCAGGGTTCACGTGGGCCTCAGACGGCGGCCGGGCGCCGTACCAGGCGCCGGATGGTGGCCAGCAGCTGCTCCAGGTCGAGCGGCTTCGCCAGGTACGCGTCCGGGCGGATCATCGCCACTTCTTCCGCCCGCGGATACAGCTCGTCCGGACTGTTCTGGATGGACGAGCACATGATGATCGGGGTGTCCTGGCAGGCGTCGTATTCCTGACAGTGTTTCAACGATTCGTTGACCACGTATCCTTCGGTCGGGCTCTCCATCATGATGTCCAGGATGACCACGTCCGGGCGCAGCGTCCGGGCCAGCTGTAGCCCCTCCTTGCCACACGCCGCACTCGCCACCTGGAAGCCTTCCGATTCCAGGAAAGACTGGATCGAGGTGCGGTAGTCCTCATCGTCGTCGATCACCAGGACTCGAATTGCGTTCGCCATGGAGCAATTCCTCGCGTGCCTGTGACGTCCATTCCGCGTCGGCCAGCATTGGGCCGCCCCCGGCGTGGGCAGGAATTGTGCCCCCTGAACGCATTGTCTCCCAGTGGTTTTCGGGCGATTCTCGACACATGCGTCCCAGGCGGGGACGAATTGCCCCGGCCAGCTTCCAGGTCCCTTTCGGGTAGGATTTCCGGCCCCGGGCGCGAGGGCGGAAATCCTACCGAGAAGGCAGATTCACGAGGTGGGGGTG
>VEPF01000103.1:0-2222 GCA_012027055.1 Gemmatimonadota bacterium
CCGTCCTGGCAGCGGCTGCCCGACGAAGCCCAGGTGGACGCGCAGCGGCGCGCGGTCGCGCTCGGGCCGGCCATCCAGGCCGCGGGGGTGCGCCGGCGGCGCGGCCAGCCGGTGACCGAGCTGCTGGCGCACGCGGAGCGCGTCACCGGCGTGCGCACCGCCGCAGGCGACGTCATCCCCGCGGGCGCCGTGGTGCTCGCCGCGGGCCCGTGGAGCCCCGCGCTCGCCGGGCTGCCGCGCCAGCTGCCCGTGCACCCCGTGCGCGGCCAGATCCTGCGCCTGCGCCCCGCCGCCATCCCCGGCTGGCCGCTGGTGGCCACGCACGATGCCCGCTACCTGGTGCCGCGCGAGAACGGCTCCGTGCTGGTCGGCAGCACCATGGAGGAATCCGGCTTCGATGATGCCGTGACCGACGAGGCGCGGCTGCTGCTCGCCGAGCACGCGGCCGCGCTGGTGCCGGTGCTGGGCGAGGCCCCGATCGTGGAGCGCTGGGCCGGGCTTCGCCCGATCACCCCGGACCGCTGGCCCATCGTCGGGCCGGAACCGCGCCTGGAGGGTCTCTGCTATGCCACCGGTCACGGCCGGAACGGCATCCTGCTCGGCCCCCTCAGCGGCCGCATCGTGGCCGACCTCTTGCTGGAGGGCAACTCGGAGGTGCCCTGGGAATGCCTTCGCCCGGACCGGTTCTGAGCCGCGCGGGCGCATGACGCCGAGACACTGCGGACCATGCGAGTCGAGATTGTCATCCTGCTGCTCGCGGCCGGTTTCGCGACTGCCTGCCGGGATACCGTCGCGGTAGACAGTTGCGGCCGGCCGCACGCCTGCGAGGTGCCCGGCTGGGACCTGGCCCTCGTCTCCGCCGCCCTGGACAACGCGGTCGGCAGCCAGCCCGGCACCGGGATACCGATCGCGCCGCGTGAGCTGCGCGTGCGCTTCACCGTTCGGAACCGCGGGACCGACGGCTCGCTGCCCCGCCAGGCTGTGCTGCGCTGGAGCGGCGACTGGACCGAAGCGAAGGGGGTGAGCGATACCGTGGCGATCGCGCCCCTGCCGCCGGGCGACAGCGCGACCCTGACGGCCATGCTGCACATCACCACCGCGTACCTCCACTACGGTGCTGCCCCCACCCCGGTCACCGTGCAGGTCAGCGTGGAGACTCCGACCGGCGGCCACGACGACTACGCCACCAGTGACACCCTCTCCACGGCGCCCATGCAGCTTGCCCTGCCCGTGGCCAGGTTCGCGGTGGAGCCGATCGGACGGGCAAGCCTGCAGGTGAACGAGCAGTTCCGGGCACGGTACCGGGTGTGGAACGCAGGCTTCGTCGAGCCCCTGACCGGCGTGGCCGCCGTGCTGTGCCTGTGGCACGCGGGCGATGGCTGCTGGCCGCGGAACTTCGCCGCGTTCGGCCGGATGAATCTGCCGCCGATCCTGCCGGGCGACACCATCCTGGTGGACTACCCGACTGCGGTCGCGCCGACCGCGGCGTGGCAGGACGAGGCTGACGACTACTGGTACTCGGTGTGCATTCAGTCGGCATCGTGGCAGGGCGCGTACCTGCAGACCCCCACCTCCGAGGTCAGCTGCCTGGGGCCGGAGCCATCGGAGGCCGCGTGGGTGCGCGTGCGCCCGGATTACGAGGGGGTGTGCGCGCCGCCCGCGCTGGCTACCGGCAGTCCGCTCACCCTGCGCTACAACTGCGGCTTCATGCCCATACCGGAGGGGTCGAGCGAATCGACCGCGCGCGCCATCGGGTTCTTCCGGTTCCACCTGACCGCGCTGGACGCCGTCGCGGGCGTGACCTACGTGGTGCAGCCCGGGCCCAGCTACGTCTACGACAGCCGCGGCGAGCGAGCGCTCAAGCCGAACGTGGGCGATACCCTGCGTTTCGCATCATCGGGACGCTACTACCTCGAGTCCTTTGGGGCGGACACGCTGACGTTCACGCTGCGGCAACGCTGACGGCCAGCAGGCGTCAGGCCACCGCCAGGTACTGTTCGCCTTCGCGCCAACCCGCGGCATCCAGTGCCGCCCGGATCTCCCCCCGCGCCACCCCGCCGGCCACGGCCGCGAGCACGAACGCGCCGCGGAACTCGTCGATCCGGTCGGGATGGACCACCGGCGCGCCGTGCGTGACCTGCCCGATCTTGCGCGGATCCAGGTCCACGAACGCGCGCAGCCGGACGCCGCGCGCCAGTAGCGCCCGGGCGCGACCCTTGCCC
>VEPF01000103.1:2232-8445 GCA_012027055.1 Gemmatimonadota bacterium
GGTAGTGCAGCTTGCAGCGGAGGAAGGCGTCCGGCGCGTAGCGGGCGTCGCTGCGCGAGAGGCGGTCGGGCCGGTCGCGCCAGTGCAGCAGCGCCGGCGGAACGTTGGTCAGGCGGTACCCGCCCGCGAGCAGGCGCAGCACCAGGTCGTAGTCCTCCGGCCAGCCGGGATCGCGGTACCCGCCGACCGCCTGGTACGCGGCGCGGCGGAGCAGCAGGCTGGGGTGCGCGACGGGGCACTCGACGAACCGGTCGCGGAACACCGCTTCGGGCGTGGTCAGGGAATTGAGCCAGCGCTCGTAGGCCAGCGAGCCGTCGCGCACCCGGTCGCGCGGGAAGTAGCGCACGCCGGTGCCGCAGCCCGCGAGGGCCGGATCGCCGGCGAGCGCCGCGACCTGGCGCGCCAGCCGGTCCGAATCGGCGATGTCGTCGCCATCCATGCGCGCCAGCAGTTCGCCGGTGGCCGCCGCGGCCGCCACCTCGAGCGCCGGTACGATGCCCTGCCCCGGGCCCGGCAGCACGCGGATGCGCCGATCGCCAGCGGCCCACTCCCGCAGCAGTGTCGGGGTGGCATCCGTGGACCCGTCATCGACCGCGAGGATCTCCAGGTCCGCGTACGTCTGCGCGGCGAGCGAGCGCAGCGCCTCGGTCAGGTGCGCGGCCGCATTGCGGCAGGGGAGCAGGACCGAGACGCGCGGCAAGGCTCAGCGGTAGGCCGTGAACCGCCCCTCGTCCGAGCTGGGCAGGTCCGTGTCCAGGTACCAGGTGCCGCTCATGCGCCGCCCGCTCACGCGCCCGTCGTGGGACAGCTCGAACTCGCGCAGCCGCCCGTCGGACATGCGCAGGTCGCCGTTCGTGGTGAAGCGAACCCGGTCGCCCGCGTCCACCCAGACCGGGACACCCTCGGCCGTGATGTCGAAAACCACCTGATCGCCATCCAGCATGTACCACTCGATATCGGCACTGGCCTCGTCATGATGCTGACCGAAGATGCGGACCTCCCCGTCCACCCGGTAGCCGTATGAATCCGCCACCGTACCGCTCAGCGAATACCAGCCCTCGACATCCTCCTGGTAGCCCATCACGACGCAGCCGGCGAGCGCGGCCGCGACCAGCGGTGCCGCCAACCCGCCGTCAGACCGTAGCACAGTCGCCATGCGTGCCTCCGTTGCACTCCCTCCAGCTGCGCACGCATCTCTGTACTTCGGCAGCAACGGGAATGTTCGCGCGGGCCGATAGAGAACGAATTCGAAACCGCCGAGGACGCCGAGTTTCGAACCGCAAAATACGCCGAGAACTGATTACGGATGTTGTTGTTGACGACAACAGATCGGTTCTCGGCGTGCTCGGCGGTTTCTTCGTCGTTCTCGCCGGGCTCGGCGGTTACCGCGCGGCCCTGCCGGCCAGGGCGGCCCGCAGGTACGTCGCGGTATGGCTGCCCGGCGCCGCCGCGACCTCCGCCGGGGTGCCTGCCGCGACCACCTCGCCGCCCGCCGCGCCGGCCCCGGGCCCGAGGTCGATGATCCAGTCGGCCGCGATCATGGTTTCGACGTTGTGCTCGATGAGCACCACGGTGTGGCCCAGGTCCACGAGCCGGCGCAGCACGCCGATCAACTTGCGCACTTCCGTGCCGGAGAGGCCGGTGGTGGGCGCGTCCAGCAGGTAGAGCCGGTGGCCCTGCTTCTTCGCGGCGGTGATCAGCTCGCGCGCGATCTTGAGGCGCTGCGCCTCGCCGCCGCTGAGCGTGGGCGCCGGCTGGCCGAGGCGCAGGTAGCCGAGTCCCACCTGCTGCAGCTGCCAGAGCATCTGCCCGAGACGGTCCTCGCGGATGAAGAAGCGGATGGCCTCGTCCACGGTGAGGTCCAGCACCTCGCGGATGTTCCTGCCCTTGAACTTCACCTCGAGCACGTCGCGCTTGTAGCGCGCGCCGCCGCACACGTCGCAGGTGACGAACACGTCGGCGAGGAATACCATCTCGATCTGCTTGACGCCCTCGCCCTCGCAGGCCTCGCAGCGCCCGCCCTTCACGTTGAACGAGAAATGACCCGGGCCGTAGCCGCGCTGTTGCGCGAGCGGCTGCTGCGCGAACACGTCGCGCACGTGGTCGAACGCCTTGATGTAGGCGATCGGGTTGGAGCGGTGGGACTTGCCGATGGGCTGCTGATCCACGAGCACGGCCGCATCGATGTAGGCGACGCCATCGAGCCGATCGTACTCGCCCACGACCTCGCCCAGGTGCAGCTTCGCGCTCGTCTCGCCATCGGCCAGCTCGCGCTCCAGCGCGCGGTACAGCACGTCGTGCACCAGCGGGCTCTAGCCCGAGCCGCTCACGCCCGTGACCACGGTGAGCGCGCCCACCGGGATCTCGACGTCCACACCCTTCAGGTTGTGGAGCCGCGCGCCCTTGAGGCGGATGCGCCGGGGATCGAAGCCGCGCGGCCGCGGCATCGGTGGCGGCGGCTCTCGACCGGAGAGGAAGCGGCCGGTGGCGGTATCGGCGAGCGTCAGCTGCCGGTACGTGCCCTGGAACGTGACCGCGCCGCCCTTCTCGCCGCTGCCCGGTCCCAGCTCCACCACGTGGTCGGCGCGCGCGATCGCGGCCGGATCGTGCTCGACCACGATCACGCTGTTGCCGCGCTCGCGCAGCTGCTGCAGCAGGTCGAGCAGGCGGTCGGTGTCGCGCGGGTGCAGGCCGATGGTAGGCTCGTCCAGCACGTAGAGCGTGTCCGTCAGGCTGGAGCCGAGCGAGTTGGCGAGCGCGATGCGCTGCGCCTCGCCGCCCGAGAGCGTCCGCGTCTGGCGGTGCATGGTGAGGTAGCCGAGGCCGACGTCGTCCAGGAACGCGAGCCGTGCGGCCAGCTCGCGGAGGATCGGAGCGGCGATGCCCTGCTCCTGGGCAGTGGGCGGGTCCGCGGTCGCGCCCGCGCCGAACTGCCGGACCCACTCCTCCAGGCTGGTGATCGGCAGGTTGGCCGCAGCGGCGATGTCGAGCCCGCCCACGCGCACCTGCAACGCTTCGGGACGGAGCTTGGTGCCGCGGCAGTCCGGGCATAGCCGGGCCGACTGGTACTGCCGCAGGAAGACGCGGATGTACTGCTTGTAGCGCTTCTCCTCGCGCGAGCGCAGGAACGGGATCACACCCTGGAACACGCCGCGCTTGCCGCGGATGATGAGCCTGCGGAACGCGGGCGGCAGCCTATCCCACGGCGTTTCCACGTCCACGCCCTCGGCGCGCGCGAACGCGAGCAGCCGGGCGCGATAGCGGTGGTAGCGCGGCTTTTCCCAGGGATCTACGGCGCCTTCGCGCAGCGAGCGCGCGGGGTTCGGTACGATCAGCCCGTCGTCGTACTCGAGCACCGCGCCGAAGCCGGTGCAGGACGGGCACGAGCCGTACGGGTTGTTGAACGAGAACAGGCGCGGCGTGGGCTCGGCGAAGGTGATTTCCGGATGCTCCGGGCACTGGAACCGGTCGCTGAACCGCACCCGCGCGTCAGCGCCCCGGCGCGGTTGCGATTCTGCGTCCGAGCGCAGCCGCCCGGAGGCGGCGCGCCCTGACTCGCCAGCGCCGGCCCGGCGCGGTTGCGATTCTGCGTCCGAGCGCAGCCGCCCGGAGGCGGCGCGCCCTGACTCGCCAGCGCCGGCCCGGCGCGGTTGCGATTCTGCGTCCGAGCGCAGCCGCCCGGAGGCGGCGCGCCCTGACTCGCCAGCGCCGGTGCGCACCACGACCACGTCCCCTTCGCCCTCCGCGAAGGCGGTGCCCAGCGAGTCCGCGACCCGGGTTCGTTCCTCGGCCCGGATCGTGACCCGGTCGACGATCACCAGCAGCTCCTCCGCGGCTGCGAGATCGTGACCGGCGCCCGCGGGCGAGTCCGCGGCCGGGTCCGTGAGGTCGAGGGTCTCGCCCGCGACCAGGACCCGGGCGAAGCCGAGAGCGCGCAGGATGTCCACCACACGCTGGTGGGTGATGCGCGCGGAGCGCGGGAGCGGGAAGGCGATGAGCGCACGCGTGCCCTCCGGCCAGGACTGCAGCACGTCGGTCGCGGACTGCACCGTGTCGGGGAGCACGCGGCGGCCGCACGCCGGGCAGAACGTCCGCCCGGCGCGCGCCCACAGCAGCCGCAGGTAGTCGTAGGACTCGGTGGCGGTGCCGACCGTGGAGCGGCTGGTCTTGGTGGGGTTCTTCTGCTCGATCGCGACCGCGGGACTGAGGCCGTCGATCAGGTCCACATCGGGCTTGTCGAGCCGCTCCAGGAACTGCTTGGCGTAACTGGAGAGCGACTCGACGTAACGCCGCTGGCCTTCGGCGTAGAGGGTGTCGAAGGCCAGCGAGGACTTGCCCGAGCCGCTCGGGCCGGTGAAGACCACCAGCGCGCGCCGGGGGAGGTCCAGGTCGAATCCCTTCAGGTTGTGCTGCCGCGCGTTGCGGATGCGGATACGGTCTTTCACGGCCCCTGCAGTAGCGGATTTCTGGCTGCTCGCTCCGAACCGTGGAATATAGCCGGGTGGGTGGCCGCGCCGGGAGCCTCTGCGGGCCGCCCGGCAGGCGGGTGCGCCGGCGGCTCAGCCGCCAGGACAGAACTCCTCGATGGCGAACACGGCAATGTCCACTTCGCGGCGGGTGTTGTAGTAGTGCGGCGAGATGCGGACCGCGCTGGCGGCCTGCTTGGCGTCCATGTCGATCAAGGCGTAGCCGCGGAACGTGGCGCTGGTGTTGATCGCCTGCTCGCGCAGCCGCTCCACCACCCGGCCCGCGTCCACGCCGGCGATCTCGGCGGTGACGATGGCGCAGAGCTCGGGGCCCCGGTCGAGCACCCGTACCCCGGGCAGCTCGGCCAGGCGGGCGCGCGCGTGCACCGCCAGCGCCCGCGCGGCCTCGCCGCAGCCGACGACGTCCGCGCCCAGGGCGTAGCGTGCCGCCTCGCCGAGTCCCAGCACCAGCGCGTAGGCGAACTCCCAGTTCTCGAACCGGCGCGCATCGGCGGCCAGCCGGTAGTCGTCGGGCGCCACCCAATCCGCGGCGCGCATGTCGATGAAGCGCGGCGCGCGCTCCGCCTCCAGCATGCGGTCCGAGACGAAGAGGAACCCGGCCCCGCGCGGGCCGCGCAGGAACTTGCGCGCGGTCGCGGCCAGGAAGTCGCAGCCGAGCACGCCGACATCAACGGGAAGCTGCCCGACCGCCTGGCAGGCATCGACCAGGAATGGCACCTCGGCCGCGCGGCAGATGCGGCCGATGTCGGCCACGGGCTGGATGAGCCCGGAATTGGTGGGGACCCAGGTGATGGCGACCAGCGCCGGCCGTTCGCGTGCGATGCAGGCGCGCACGGACTCCGGGTCCACGCCCCCCTCGGGGAGATCGCCGGCACGGACGATACGCACGCCCGTGCGCCGGGCGAGCGAGAGGTACATCAGCTGGTTGGATACGTAGTCGTTGTTGGAGGTGATGATGACGTCGCCCGGGACCGGGTCGAAAGCGCTGAGCGCCTGCGCGAAGGCCACCGTGGCGTTCTCGACCATGGCGATGTTGCGGGCCCGCGCGCCGACCAGCGCGGCCACGGCCTCGTAGCTCGCCGCGAGCTGCTCCTGCTGCGCGTCCGCGGCCTCGTAGCCGCCCAGCTGCACCTCGCGCTCGAGGTGCTGCTGGATGGCGGCGATCACGGGCCGCGGCATGAGGCCCGCGCCCGCGTTGTTCAGGTGGATGCGGCCGTGCGCCACGGCCGGGGTGTCGGCCCGGAAGCGCTCGAGTTCCTGTGGCGTCACGTCGGCCCCCGGATCTGACTCCAGGGCGGGCACACTGGCTGCGGCCCGCCCGAACCACGACATTGCGCGCCCATTATGCCGAGTCTGCCGAGCCCCGGAAAGCTGCGCCCGATCCGGCCCCGCCCGTTCCGGCCGTGGCCGGGCCTCCGTGGCGCCCACGCCCAGACCGTCCTGGGCCGGTTCCTGCGCCGGGTCTCGGAGCCCGCCTTCCGGCGGGAGCGGGTCGAGCTGCCGGACGGTGATTTCGTGGACCTGGACTTCCTACCGCCGCCCCGGCCGGACGCGCCGCTGGTCCTGCTGCTGCACGGGCTCGAGGGGTCGGCGCGGCGGGGCTACGCGCTCGGCACGTACCGGGAGCTGGCCGCGCGCGGCGTGGCCGCCGTCGGGCTCGACTTCCGTTCGTGCAGTGGCGAGCCCAACCGGGCCGCGCGCCTCTACCACGCCGGGGGCACCGAGG
>VEPF01000195.1:0-1014 GCA_012027055.1 Gemmatimonadota bacterium
CCCCTGCCCGCGGTCCACCACCCGGAAGCCCGCCGGCGACGTCTTCGCCGCCGGGTCACCCGCCGCGACCACCGCCACGCGCTCGCCGCGCGCCACCGGCACGCTGCCATCACCGAACGCTGCCAGCCTGATGGTCTTGCCGTACGGGATCGGCCGCGTGAGCCCGCGGGCGCGCGGCTCGTTCACCACGAAGTCATCAAAATCCGCGTGACCGCCCGGCGCACCGGCCGTGTTGTAGTGGAACAGGCTGTAGCGGATGCCCTGGAAGGTCTTGAGCTGGTAAACCAGCGTGATGCTGTCGCCCAGCGGCGTGAAAGCGCGGCCGTCGGTGCTGTAGCTGAGCGTCGCCACCTCGCGCTCGTAGTCCGCATCCGTGCGCAGCCACACCCGGGTTCCTGCCAGGGGCCGGTCCGTGCTCCGGCGGGTCACCTGGTCGTACTCCCGGATCACGAACCCGGCGGCCGTGCGCACCACGCCGATCCACCAGTACGGCTCGTTCATGAGCCCCAGCCCGGCCACATCGCCCGGCCGCATGCCGGCCGCGTCCAGCGCCACGGTCGCGCTCGAGACCGGCCCGGCCGCGCGCTGCGTGAGCGTGTTCCGGGCCCACCAGAAGTCCGGCGCGGGCAGCGAGTGCAGGCGCAGCGCCCCGCGCCGCTCCGTGAGCGACCACTTCGTGTCGTCCGGCACGTGGTTCCACTGCCAGACCGGGTTGAGCGTGTCCGCATCGAAGCCGTCGCTGCGCAGGAACAGCGGCCCGGGCGCCTGCTGGTGCCCGGTGTTGGGCTTCACCCAGAGCCGCGGCGCGCGGCGCAGGTTGCCGGGCAGGCCCAGGTACGGCCAGCCGTTCTCCCACGTGACCGGCACCAGCGCCGAGGTCCGCCCGAGCGAGCGGTGGTCCTGCATGATGATCGACCACCATTCGCCGGTGGGCGTGTCCACGATCCCGCCCTGGTGCAGCGTCAGCCCGATGCCGGCATCGGGGTCGTTCTACGCGCTCTCAAACGTGCGTGC
>VEPF01000195.1:1024-8423 GCA_012027055.1 Gemmatimonadota bacterium
GTGCAGCGTGAGCCCGTTGCCGGCGTTCGGATCGTTCTTCGTGATCTCGAAGGTGCGCGCCTCGCCCTGCCCCCTCGCCCGCAGCGAGTTGCCCGTGTGCACGCCCAGGTGCTCGCCCGCCACCAGCGTGTCGAACTCCCACGGGCCCTGCAGCGACCGGGAGCGGATCGCCACCATGGGCGTGTGCCCGCCCGGGATCGCGCTCAGCAGGTAATAGGTCCCGTTCACCTTGTAGGCGTGGAAGCCTTCCCCCAGCGGCCGCCGCGGGTGCAGCACGCGGCGGGTCCCCGGCACGACGTCGGTCACCGAATCGTTCAGTTCCTCGCTGATGACGCCATCGTCCGCGAGGTGGATGGCGTACTTCTTCCCGTCATCATCGAAAAGCACCGCCAGGTCGTACAGCGTGGTCTGCAGCCGGTTGTGCCGCCACGGCCCGTAGGGCGAGGTGGCGCGGAAGACCTGCGTGCCGTACCCGTTGATGTTCGAGAAGATGTAGAACGTGCCATCGTGGTAGCGGATGGCCGGCGCCCAGATGCCCTGGCCGTAGATCTCCGCGCCCTCCAGCCGGAACGCGGGGCCCAGGTCGAGCCGGTCGAACGCGTAGCTGGCCAGCTCCCAGTTCACCAGGTCCTTCGAGTGCAGCACGGGCAGGCCCGGCATGCTGTGCATGGTGGTGCCGGTGAGGTAATAGTCGTCGCCCACCCGGATCACGTCCGGGTCCGAGAACTCCTCGTAGAAGAGCGGGTTCGAGTACGTCCCGTTGCCGTTGTCCGCCATCCAGGTGACCGGTCGGACTCGAGCGGTGGCGCAGCCGCCGGCGAGCAGCAGCAGGCCCAGGAACCGGACCGGAGAATGCACGGGCGACATCGCGCGTTGCCCCTGGTTGCGGTAGCGAGAAGCCTGGGAGGTTCTTCCTGAGTGCGAAGTTCTCCGGGCCGGGAAGCGACCGCAAGGCAGTGGGCCGGGGCCCGCTGCGGTGCCTCGCGCACAGGGGATCGACCACAGGAGACGCCGCTCATGACTCCCGCAGTAATCGCGGTACAGCAGGCCCGGATCGCCCACCGGCTGCACGAGTACCAGCACGACCCGGACGCCGCCGCCTACGGCGCCGAAGCTGCCGACAAGCTCGGCGTCGATCCACGGCGGATCTTCAAGACCCTGATCGCGAGCGTGGACGGCCGGCTCGCGGTGGCCATTGTGCCGGTCGCGGACGCGCTCGACCTGAAGGCGCTCGCGGCGGCGTTGGGCGGGAAACGCGCGGCCATGGCCGGGCTGCCCGAGGCGGAGCGGGCCACCGGCTACGTGGCGGGAGGGATCAGCCCGCTGGGCCAGCGGAAACGGCTGCCCACCGTCCTCGATGCCAGCGCCGCCGGCTGGGACACCGTGTACGTCAGCGCCGGTCGGCGGGGTCTGCAGCTCGAGCACGCGCCCGCCGACCTGCCGCGCCTGACCGGCGCGCGCACGGCGCGCCTCGCCCGCTGATTGCCCCCGGCGGCGGACAGGCCGCGCGGCCGCCGCTGAACGCACGCGCCGCAGGCCGCGGCCGGGTGCCCCGGGCCGCGCGCCGCCAACCTGGCCGCGGTCCGCGGACCATGCGCGTCGCACCCGGTCCGGCCATATTGCTGCGCATACTCCCTCGGGGGTCGCTGCCATGAGATACCGCCTGCTGCCGCTCCTCGCCGTCCCGCTGGCCGTCGCCGCGCCCCGGCCGGGCGTTGCCCAGACCCCGCCGGTCGTTACGGCGCTCCGCGCCGAGTACCGGGTCGATCCGATCGGCATCGACGTGCGCCAGCCGCGCCTGAGCTGGCAGCTGAGTTCGCCGGAGCGGGGCGTGGTGCAGACCGCCTATCAGATCCGGGTCGCCACCGCGGAGACCGCCTTCGGCAAGCCCATCTGGGACTCCGGCCGCGTGATGGCTGCCGCATCGACCAACCGGATCTACGTGGGCACCGCGCTCGAGAGCGGGCAGCGCTACTGGTGGCAGGTGCGCGTCTGGGATGGGAACGGCCGGCCCTCCGCCTGGAGCCGGACCGCCTTCTGGGAAATGGGCCTGCTGCAGCCGTCCGATTGGCGGGCGGACTGGATCTCGCCGCCCGTGGCCGATGACACCGTGCGCCGCCGGCCCGGCCCGCTGCTCCGGAAGTCGTTCGCGCTCCGGGACGGCATCCGCAGCGCCCGGCTCTACGCCACCGCGCTCGGCCTGTACGAGCTCAGGCTCAACGGCCTGCGGGTGGGCGACCAGGTGCTTACGCCCGGCTGGACCAGCTACGACACCCGCCTGCAGTACCAGACTTACGACGTCACCCCGCTGCTCCACGCCGGCGAGAACGCCCTCGGGGCGCTGCTCGGTACGGGCTGGTTCCGCGGCGACCTGGCCTGGGAGGGGAACCGCAACATCTACGGCAGGCAGGCGGCGCTGCTCGCGCAGCTGCACGTGCGGTATGCCGATGGCACGGAGCAGGTCGTGGCCACGGACACCACCTGGAAGACGTCGCTCGGACCCATCCGCTGGTCCGAGCTCTACGACGGCGAGTACTACGACGCCCGCCGCGAGCCGGCCGGCTGGAGTGGCCCCGGCTTCGACGACTCCGCCTGGCAGCCCGTGCTGCGGCTGGAGCACCGCAAGGACATCCTGGTCGCTCCCGCCGGCCCGCCCGTCCGCAGGATCGGCGAGATCAGACCCATCGCGATCCTGACGACACCCGCCGGCGACACCGTCTTCGACATGGGCCAGAACCTGGTCGGTTGGGCGCGACTGCGCGCGCGGGGTGCCCCCGGCACGACCATCACGCTCCGCCACGCCGAAGTGCTCGACAAGCAGGGTAACCTCTACACCCGCAACCTGCGCGGCGCGGACCAGCAGGTGACGTACGTGCTCCAGGGGAGCGGGGAAGAAACCCTGGAGCCGCATTTCACCTTCCAGGGCTTCCGCTACGTCGCGGTCACCGGACTGCCCGCGCCGCCCACGCTCGACCAGCTCACCGGCATCGTCATCCATTCGGACCTGACGCCCACGGGCCGGTTCGAGACCTCGAGCCCGCTGCTCAACCAGTTGCAGCACAACATCGTCTGGGGGCAGAAGGGCAACTTCGTGGACGTGCCCACCGACTGCCCCCAGCGCGACGAGCGCCTGGGCTGGACCGGTGACGCCCAGGTGTTCGCGCGCACCGCCGCGTTCAACATGGACGTGGCCGGCTTCTTCACGAAGTGGCTGGCCGACCTGGCCGCCGACCAGAAGCCCAACGGCGCCGTGCCGCACGTGATCCCGGACGTGCTCACGCACGGACGCGAGACCGGCGGGGGCGCCACCGGCTGGGCCGATGCCGCCATCATCATCCCCTGGACGATGTACCTGGTCTACGGCGACACGCGGCTGCTCCAGCAGCAGTACCCGAGCATGAAGGCCTGGGTGGAGTACATGCGCCGCGAGGCCGGCGAGAGCTTCATCTGGAAGACCGGCTCGCACTACGGCGACTGGCTCGCGTACGCCACCACCCGCTCCGACTATCCCGGCGCGACCACCGACAAGGACCTGCTCGCCACCGCGCACTTCGCCTACTCCGCCGAACTGCTCGGCCGCATGGCGGGCGTGCTCGGGAACGAGGCGGATGCCCGCACCTATGCCCAGCTCAGGAACAGCGTGCAGGCCGCGTTCCTGAAGGAGTTCGTCACGCCCGGCGGCCGGCTGGCGTCCAACACCCAGACCGCCTACGCCATCGCGCTGGCTTTCGGCCTGGTGCCGGAAGCGCTCCGCGCCCAGGCGGCCAAACGCCTCGCCGACGACGTCCGCAACTTCGACAACCACCTCACCACGGGATTCCAGGGAACGCCGTACCTCACGCGCACGCTCGGCGACTACGGGTACCTGGACGTCGCCTACGCGCTGCTCAACCAGCAGACCTATCCCTCGTGGCTGTATCCGGTGACCCGCGGCGCCACCACCATCTGGGAGCGCTGGGATGGGATCCGGCCGGACAGCACGTTCCAGGACCCCGGCATGAATTCGTTCAACCACTACGCCTACGGCGCCATCGGCGCGTGGCTCTACAGCGTGGTGGCGGGCATCGACATCGATCCGGAGCAGCCCGGCTACCAGCACAGCCTGCTGCAGCCCCGACCGGGCGGCGGGCTCACCAGCGCGGCCGCGTCCATCGAGAGCATGTACGGCACCGTAGCATCGGCGTGGCGGCTCGATGGCACCGCTTTCACGTACGACGTCACCGTGCCCGCCAACACCCGCGCGACCGTCCGCCTGCCAGGGGCCACGCTCGCGGCCGTGCTGGAGAGCGGCCGGCCGCTCGCCGGCGCGCGCGGCGTGAGCGCTCCGCGCCAGGACGGCGGGGCCGTGGTGCTGGACGTGGGATCGGGTACCTATCGCTTCACCTACCAAATGGCGGTGCACTGATGCGCACGCAATCCTCCATTCTCTTCGCTGCCGCCGCGGCGCTCGTGCTCGCGGCCTGCACCGAGCCCATGCCCCCGCCGGCGCGCACCGCGGCCGCGCCGCAGTACGCCGCCGCGAGCCAGGCCGGCCCGAGCACGCTCGAACTCATCGAGCTGGACATCGACGCCGGGCTCCTCGACCGCGAGCACGGCAACCGCTACCGGCAGTACGCGGTTTCTGATCCCGCCCGCCTGCCGGTGAAGTACCGGAGCAGCAGCGTGGCCAAGGACGCCACGCTCTCGATGGTGCGGCTGGCGCTGGACTGGGACCAGCTCTCGGCCGCCACGCAGCAGGAGATCCTGGACCTGCGCGCCAGAGGCTTCGCGAACCTGAAGGACACCTACCAGACCACGCACTTCGTGCTGCACTACACGCTCATCGGCAAAGATGCCGTGCCGGCATACGACGGGAACGGCAACGGCCTGCCGGACTACATCGAGGTGGCGGCCGCCAGCGTCGAGCAGGTCTGGAATGCCGAGGTGACCAGGCTCGGCTATCCCGCGCCGGTAGGCACGCCGGCGCAGCGCTTTCACATCTATTTCCAGACCCTCTCCTACTACGGCTATTCCAGCCCCGAGAACGTAGTCCTGCAGGCCATCTCGCCGGTGCCGCTCGGCACCGCCAGCGCGTACATCGTGATCGAGAACGACTTCTACGGGTTCCCGCCCAACGATGTGGACCGCACCGGGCAGGAGACGATCCGCAGGGGCGCGCTCGAGGTGACCGTGGCGCACGAGTTCATGCACGCCATCCAGTTCGCGATCAACGTCTACCAGGGCGGCTGGCTGATGGAGTCGCACGCCACCTGGGCGGAGGATGCCGTCTACGACGGCGTGAACGACTGGCACTGGTACATGCCGTACTTCCTGGCCACTCCCGACTACCCGATCTTCGCGCGCTACGCCTACGGGTCCGCGTTCTTCGTGCACTGGCTCACGGAGACCTACGGGACCGATACGGCCCGGCAGATCTGGTTCGCGGCGCGCACGAGCACGGCGGCGGACGCGGTGCGGGACGTCGCCTTCGGCGGCAGCTGGGAGGCCATGAAGCAGTTCGCGCCCACCGAGTACCTGCTGGACATCGCGGACTACACCAGCCGGACGGTGTCGGTCGTGCCCGAGCCGCACAACTGGATCCGCGCGACCTGGGACACGTACCCGGTGAGCGTCGTCGTACCGCCGAGCGCGAAACGGCTGGCGAACCGCGCGCCCTGGGGGCTGGGCGCCAACTTCATCGACTTCCTGCCGCCGGCCGGCAGCACGGGCACCATCACGCTCGGCTTCGACGGCGAGGACGGTTACGCCTGGCGCGCCTTCGCGGTGGCCACCCCGGCCACCGGCGGGCCACCGGTCGTGACCGAGATTCCGCTCGACGCCGGCAGTGCGGGCAGCATCGGCATCAATGGCCTGGGTACCCGCTTCGCGAAGCTGACGCTCGTGCCCACCATCGCGGACCGCGCCGGCGCGGAGGTGCCGTTCAGTTACTCCGCCACGCTCGCCGTGAAGTAGGCCAGACCAGAGGCCGCGGGCGCGCGCGCGCGGCGCGCGCCCGGCCCGGCCTCGTTTCGGGCCGCCGCGCTGCGGCCGGTCGTCCTTTCGGCCGCGCGCGTCGAGGACTTTCCCCGCCCCGCCGCCCGGCTAGACTACCTGACTATGTCCGAGCCGATCGCCAGCCGCAGCCAGGCCGCCATCTTCCGGTTCTGGGCACCACTCTCCGTGCAGTGGCTGCTCATGTCGGTGGAAGGCCCCTTCCTCGCGGCCGTGATCGCCCGCATGGCGGATCCCACGGTCAACCTGGCCGCGTACGGAGTGGCGTTCGCGTTCGCGATGGTCTTCGAGTCGCCCATCATCATGCTCATGAGCGCTTCCGTCGCCCTCGTGAGCGACGCCCGCAGCTACCGCCTGCTGCGCAACTTCACCATCGCGATGACTGCCGGCTGCACCGTGCTGCTGGTGCTGATGCTCGTGCCCGGCGTGTTCGCGTTCGTGCTCCGCGATCTGCTCGCCCTGCCCGCCACCGTGGTCCGCACCGTGCACGGCGCGCTGTGGCTGCTGCTGCCCTGGCCGGCCGCCATTGGCGTTCGGCGCTTCCTGCACGGCATCCTGATCCGCGCCGGACGCACGCGCCTGCTGGCTTACGGCACGGTCATTCGCCTCTCGGCCATGACCGGCGCGGCGCTCGTGCTCTCCGCCTGGAGCGGCTGGTGCGGCGCGTACGTCGGGGCCGCCTCCCTCTCTGCCGGGGTGGTCGGTGAAGCGCTGGCCACGGCGCTGATGGCGGTGGCCACCGTGCGCGGCCTGCTGCGCGGCGGAGTGCTCCACGCTGGCGGCCGCGCGGCCACTCTGCCCGGGGAATCGGAAGCCGGTGCCGGGGCGGAAGAGGTATCTGGTGCCGAGGGCGCGGCGGCCCGGTCCCTGGCGGATCGCGCCGAGACGGTAGCGCTCGACTACGGCCTGATCGGGCGCTTCTATTTCCCGCTGGCGCTCACGTCCCTGATCGGCCTGGCCGTCCAGCCCATCCTCACGTTCTTCATGGGACGAGCGCCCGCGCCCGTGGAATCACTCGCGGTGTTCCCCGTGGTGCACGCGATCTCCTTCTTCTTCCGCGCCCCCGGAATCTCGTTCCAGGAAGCCGCCATCGCGCTGCTCGGGGATGAGCGTGAGCACCTGCGCGCGCTCACCCGCTTCGCCCTCGCGCTCGCAGGCGTGGTCACCGGCGCCATGGCGCTCATCGCCTTCACGCCCCTCGCCGACGTCTGGTTCCTCCGGGTTTCCGGGCTCTCCCGGCAGCTCGCCGACGCGGCCATAACACCCTTCCGCTTCGCGCTGCTGCTGCCGCCCCTGACGGTGCTGATCTCGCTCCAGCAGGCCATCCTCGTGCAGGCCCGCCGCCCCCGCGCGCTCACGGTCGGGAGCGCCATCGAGCTCGGCGGCATCGCGGTGCTGTTCGTGGTTC
>VEPF01000275.1 GCA_012027055.1 Gemmatimonadota bacterium
CCGAAGCCTGCGGGCAGCGGGCGGGTGTCGGTGCCCACCGTGACCAGGTACCGGCCGCCCAACTCGTGCCGCAGCAGCCGCGCGACCTCCCGCACGTGCGCGGGCTCGACCGTGAGCCAGAGCAGATCGGGCGCGAGCTCGCGCGCGGTGACCTGCCCCCCGCCCAGCCGCTGGGCGAGCAGGTCCGTCACCCGCGACGTGACCTTGGGGCTCATGTTCCGCCTCCTCCGAAGAGCAGGATGATGGAAAGCACGGCAATGGCTCCCAGGATGATCCAGAGCAGGTAGACCTGGAGTACGCCGGTGTGGGTACGGCTCACGCCGCGCGCCGCCTGTTCGCTGGCGCGGGCGATCGGGTAGTAGAGCCAGTGATCGGGATCGAGCGCGCGCCGGAGTGGCGGCGGGAACGCCGGGAGCTGGCCGTGCAACGTCGGATAGACGCCGTGGAAGGCTTCCTTGAAGGGCCGGTAGAAGCTGCCGGGCGGATAGCGCACGGCCCCGAGTTCCTCCTCCTCGCCGCACACCCACACCGGGACATCCCGCACCTCGGCCTCACCGCCGCGCTGCAGGCCCCAGTAGCAGAGCGCGGCCAGCAGCACGAGGCCGAGCGCGAGCGGGAGCGGACCCCAGGCCGCGGTGATCACGCCCGCATCGGTGAGCGCCAGGTTGGGGCCGGACCCGAGCAGCTCGGTCAGGGCCGGGAGCCCGGCCGCCGAGGGCAGACCGATGATCCCGCGGTACAGGTAGCGGAGCGGCAACATCGGCAGCAGTCCGAAGCCCACGCACGCGCCCGCCAGGATCACCTGCGGCGCGAGCATCGGCCAGGGCACTTCCCGCACCGGCCGCGCGGCCGCGGGCGCGCCCAGGAACGAGCCGCCCAGGTACTTCACGAAGGAGGCGAGCGTGACCAGCGAGATGAACATGGCGACCACGACCGCGACCGCGAGCAGTGACATGCTGCGGGCGCCCAGGATGCCGGTGGCGTAGATCAGCCACTTGCTGGCGAAGCCGTTGAGCGGCGGCACGCCGGCGATGGCGAGCGCGGCCAGGAGCGCGCAGGTCGCGGTGCCGGCCATGGCCGCACCCAGGCCGCCGCCCAGGGCGGCGAGGCTGCGCGTGCCGGCGCGGTACTCGAGCGCGCCCGCGCCCAGGAACAGGCAGGATTTGTAGAGCGAGTGGTTGACCATGTGGAACACGCCGGCAAGCAGCGCGAGGGCGCCGAGGGCCGGCGAGGTTTGGAGCAGCAGCAGGCCCATGCCCACGGCCAGGAACATGTACCCGACCTGGCCGATCACGTGGAAGGACATGAGCCGCTTGGTGTCATCCTGCTGGAGCGCGGTGAGCGTGCCGACGAAAAGGCTGCCCAGACCCGCGACTGCGATGATGCCGCCCCAGATGGTGGTGGCCCCGGAGAGTGGCAGCAGGTGCAGGAAGACGCGCAGCAGGCCGTAGATCCCGAGCTTGGTCATGGTGCCGCCGAACGCGGCGGTGGCGCCGCTCGGTGCGGCCGGATAGGCGTCGGGGAGCCAGCTGCCCATGGGCAGCACGCCCGCCTTGGTGGCGAAGCCGATGAACAGGAGGGCGAGCAGCAGGTGCGCGCGCAGTGGCGAGGTGGCCAGCAGCTGGCCGAGCGCGGCACGCATGGCCTCGAAGTCGAACGAGCCGGCGGAGCGCCAGAGCACGACCGCGGCGGCAAGCATCCCGAGCGCGGCCGCCTGGTTCACCACGAAGTACTTCAGCCCGGCCCGCTGCGCCGCCCGGTTCTCCCGCTCGAACACGACCAGGAAGAAGGAGGCGAGCGTCATCAGCTCCCAGAAGACCAGGAAGAAGAGGAAGTCCGCGGTGACCACGACGCCGATGATGCCGGCGAAGAGCACGAGCAGCACCGGGTAATACTTGGCGAGCGTGTCGTGGGCGAAGCGGTCCATGTAGTGGACCGAGTAGAGCGTGGTGAGCAGCGAGATCACGGCGATGATCGCCAGGAACACGGCGCTCAGCGCGTCCACGTGCACGATCAGGGCGGCGCCCACGGCCGGGATGTGCGCGAGCGCGCGGGGCGGATCGGGCGAGGCGGAGAACGCGCGCAGCACCACGACCCAGAGGAGCAGCGCCGCGACCGCGACGAAGCCCACGCTGATCCAGCCGCTCAGCCGACGGGAGCGCGCGGTGGCCAGGCTGGCGAGCGCGCCCAGCAGGAGCGCGCCGACGGCGTACTGCAGCAGCACGACGGTCGTCATGCGTCAGCCTCCGATCAGGCGGACCAGCGGGATGCCGAACAGCGGAACGACCAGGCAGCCGATCATGAGCAGCACGAGCACCGCGCTCATCGCGAGGGGCGGATCGCGGTGCGCGCGCGCCAGCTCGGTCTGGGCTCCGAAGAACACCCGCTGGCCCACGTGCAGCATCCAGCCGAAGGCGATGAGGCTCTCGCGCAGTACCAGCACCATGATCGTGACGCCGAGCGCGCCCGGGACCTGGAGGGCGCCGGCCACGATCATGAGCTTGCTCCAGAAGCAGGCGAAGGGCGGGATCCCGGTGACCGAGAGCACCCCGACGAAGTAGGCGGTGGCGGTGAGCGGCATCACCCGGGCCACGCCGCCCAGGGCACTGATGCTGCGGGAGCCGGTGACGTAGGCGACCGCGCCCACGCAGAGGAAGAGCGTGGCCTTGCTGAAGCCGTGGGTGAGCACGTGCAGCGCCCCGCCCTGCAAGCCCACCGTGGACCCGAGCGCGCCCAGCGCGGCGCCGAGCATGATGTAGCCGAGGTGCGCGATGGTGGAGTAGGCCAGCAGGCGCTTGAGGTCGTCCTGCACGAAGTAGAAGGAGAGCGCCACCAGGATGGTGGTGAGCGCGAGTGCCGCCAGCAGGATGCCGACGCCGTGCGGCACGCCGCCGCCGGCGCCCACCGCGCGCAGCATCAGGTAGACGCCGGCCTTGACCATGGCCGCGGCGTGCAGGTACGCGCTGATCGGCGTGGGCGCCTCCATGGCATCGGGCAGCCAGGTGTGGAACGGCACCTGGGCCGCCTTGGCGGAGGCGGCGATGAGCAGGAAGACGTAGACCCAGCCGCGCAGCGCGGGCTCGAGCTGGCCGATGGCGTCGAAGCCGAACGACCCGGTGCGGGCGAAGAGCACGAGCAGCGCGACCAGGAAGAAGAGGCCGCCCGCGTGGGTCATCAGGATGGCCTTGAAGCCCGCCTTGAGGCTCTTCTCGGAGCGGTTGAAGGAGATCAGCGCCCAGGAGCAGACCGTGGTCAGCTCCCAGAACACGAACAGCTGCAGGAAATTGGGCGCGGTCGCGACTCCGGCCATGGCGGCCAGGAAGGCGAGCAGCCAGAAGTAGTAGCGCCCCTGGTCCTCCGGCCCGACCGCGTGATCGCGGTTCTGCTCCCGCACGTACTTCGTCGAGTACAGCACGGTGAGGAAGCCGATCACGGTGACCACGATCAGCACGATCGTGGAGAGCGGATCGAGCAGCAGTCCGAACAGGTCCCGGCCGCGCTCCGGCCCGAGCCAGGCCATGCCACCGATGCTCGCGCGGTACCCGCCGGGATATCCCAGCCAGGCCGCCGCGACCGCGAGCACGGCGACCGCGAACGAAGTGGTGACCGCGACCGCGCGGGTGGCACGCGGCCGCAGCAGGCCGGCGACGATGGCGCCGGCAGCGGGCAGGAGCACGACGAGCGCGAGCAGCGTCTTCAGCATGCGATCGCCTCCGGGGCGGAGGGCGCGGCACAGGCGTCCTCCAGCACCTCGATCAGGAGCAGCAGCAGGTCCGCCGCGGCGGCCGACAGGGCGGGGCTGAGCGCCTCGCCCCAGTCCAGCGGCCCGGGCTGGATGCCGAGCAGCGCGACTTCCGCACCGGTCTCGTGCGCCAGGAAATCGACGACCGGCCGGAGCGGCGTGCGGTGGGTGTACAGCACCGGTCCGCCGAGCTCGCCAGCGGACAGGAGCGCGGCGGCGCCGGGCTCGGCACCCAACGCCACCGCATCAATGAGCAGGATCACGTCCGGCCGCGCGGCCACGGCCGGTCCCAGCCAGCTCTCGGGGATCTCTTCCGCGTCGAGGACGGTGAGGCCGGCGGCGGTGGCAGCGGACGTCGCAGCCAGCCAGGTCTGGAGTTGTCGCGCCAGCGCGCTGCCAACGCCGTCATCCCCGCGCAGCGGGTTGCCGATGCCCATGACGACGATGCGGCCGCGCAGCAGCGCGCGGAGCGCGGGCAGGAGCCCGCGCTCGGGCGCACAATCACCGCCGCGCCGGGCCGGCGCCGGCAATTCCGGGCGCGCCGCCTCCGGGCGGCCGCGCTCGGGCGCACAATCACCGCCGCGCCGGGCTTCCCTCATTCCCACATCTCCCGGATCTCCCGGAAGTTGAAGACGGGCCCGTCGCGGCAGAGGTACTTCGACCCGACGCAGCAGTGGTTACACTTGCCCACGCCGCACTGCATCATGCGCTCGAGGGTGGAGATGATGCGTTCGGGCGCGAAGCCGCGGGCGAGCAGGTCCTGGATGACGAAGCTGATCATGATGGGCGGGCCGCAGACGTAGGCCAGGCTGGACTGCGGCTTGAGGTCCACCTGATCGAAGAGCACCGGCACCATGCCGACCGTGCCGGTCCAGCCGGGCTCCGCGCGGTCCACGGTGATGCGCACCTCGACATCCGCGCGCGCACCCCACTCGTGCAGCTCCTGCTTGTAGACCAGCAGCGACGGGGTGCGGGCACCGTACAGGATGGTGACGTTGCCGAACGCTTCCCGGCGGTCGAGCACGTTCCAGATCAGGCCGCGCAGCGGCGGCAGCCCGATGCCGCCGCCCACGAAGACCAGGTCGTGGCCTTCGGCCGCGGTCACGTCGAAGCCGTTGCCGCAGGGCCCGCGCAGGCCGACCTCATCGCCCGGTCCGAGCGCGGCGAGCGCGTCGGTGACACGGCCGGTGCGTCGCACCGTGACCTCGATGGTGCCGCGGCGGGTGGGGCTGGAGGCCAGGCAGAACGGAGCCTCGCCGGCCCCGAACACGGACAGCTCGAGGAATTGCCCGGGCTGGAAGTCGAAGCGCTCCGCCTGCGCGTCGTCGCGGAACCGCAGCCGGTAGGTGCGGGTGTCCGGCGTCTCATCCTGCTGGTCCAGGATGGTGGCGATGGCGGGCACCAGGAGATCGCTCATGCCGGCCTCCCGGAGACCCAGTTGCCCCGCCGGATGGCGCCCACCACGGCGGGCATGTCGGTGGTACCCATGCAGACCTGCACGCAGCGGCCGCAGCCGACACAGCCGACCCGGCCGTCCCGCTGGAAGTACTGGGCACTGACCTTGTGATAGAAGCGGCGCTTCATCCGGTCCGCCCGCTTCGGCCGCGGGTTGTGACCGGAGGCCTCCAGGGTGAACTCGGCGTACTGGCAGGAGTCCCACATGCGGCAGCGGGTGGTGCACCCGTTCTCGGTCCGGTCCGCGACGCTGAAGCAGTAGCAGGTCGGGCAGGCGTGGTTGCAGCCGCCGCACTCCAGGCACCAGGGGCTCATCTTCTCCCAGAGGTCCTCGGCCACGCGCCGCGTGGAGATGCGGCGCATGGCCGCCCCGAAGTGGCAGGTCTCCTTGCCGAAACTGGCCAACGCCTGCTGCTCGAGCGCGAATCGCTGCTCGGCCGCCGCGGCGTCCGCGACCTGGAACAGGTCCGGCGCCAGGTCGAGCAGCGCCTGTCCTTTCGGGGTGCCGGGCTCCGCGTGGAAGCGGTCGCCCAGGTCGGTGAGCTGGAGATCGAAATCGTGCTCGAGGAACGGGCCGGCATCGCAGCAGACGCAGAAGCCGAGCGGGCAGGGCTGGTGGCACGCCAGGCTCACCACCGTGAGCGCCTCGGCACGCCGGAGCACGGCCGCGTCGGTGAGGTCCTGCGCGTGCATCTCGGCGAGGAAGGCCAGCCCGACCGCATCGCAGCTGCGCGCGTTGAGCAGGATCTTCGGGCGCGGCGGGGGCGGCTCCTGGACCTGGTAATGGCCGTCCACGCGCCGGAACTCCGCCAGGGTATCGGTCTGCGGCAGCAGCAGGTGCTTGGGCGGCAGCAGCGGGTTCCGGAAGGACCAGAGGACTTCTTCCGGAGCGGCAATGGACGCGAAGACCTCATCACCACCCTGGCCCCGCACGGGCGCGATCACCTCCGCGCGCCCCAGCAGGCGGGTCACCCAGGCGTTCAGGTCGCCCCGGGCGATCGTGCGGCAGTCGGCAACTTCCACGGGCACCGCCTCCGTCAACGGTGAATCAGGTTCTGGCCACCTCGACTTCCGCGACGCCGCTGCCACCCAGCACGCCGGCCAGCTCGTCCCGGAAGGCGTACGGCACGAACAGCACGCCCGGCTCCAGCCCCGGCTGCAGCTGGACGGCGGTCTCGGCTTCGCCGTGCGACGACTTGAGCCGCACCAGCCAGCCCTGGCGGACCCCGAGCGCGGTCGCATCCTGCGGGCTCATCGCCACCAGGCCGCGCGGGTTCAGCCGGCGCCGCGAGGCGGGGCTGCGGCGCAGTGTGGGCGACCCGGTCACCAGCGGGTCGTCACCCCAGTCGAAGGCGCCCTCGCGCCGCAGCACCGGGTGGCTCGCGTTCCGCGTCCCTGCCCGGGCGGTGTCGCCGAGCGCGGCCACCGGGTGGGTGCTGCCGCGGTCGCCGGAAGCCGGCAGCAGCGAGCCGCCCACCTGGTCGATGGCCGCCGGGTCGAGCGCGCCGTATGCCGGAACGGCCGCGCGGATGTGCTCCAGGATCTGCTCCAGGCTGGCGGGCGCGTAGCTCGAGCCGAGCGCGCCCAGCAGCCCCCGGAGGATCTCCCAGCCGGGGCGCACGCCCGCGGGCGGCGGGCCCCAGGCGCGCACGCGCTGCACCCGTCCGGCGGCATTGGTGAACGTGCCGCTCGCTTCCCCGAACGCGGCCATGGGCAGGACCACGTGGGCGTGGCGGGCGGTGGGCGTCAGGAAGGAATCGATCACCACCAGGCACTCGGTCTTCTCGAGCGCGCGCCGCGCGTCGGCCGGACTGGAGTGGAACGCCGGGATGTCATCGCCCAGCACCACCAGGCCGTCCACCGCGCCGATGAACTCCTCGGCCTGCTTGCCGCGCGTCCAGCACGGTTCCCCGCCCCACAGGCGCCGGAGCCGGGCGCGGGCCTCCTCGTCGGCCAGCGGTCGCTGCCCGGGCAGCAGGTCCGGGACCACGCCCAGCTCGAACGAGCCGCGCGTGTTGGCGCGGATGGGCAGCGGGAGGATCAGCGGCTCCGGGCGACCCATGTGCACCAGGTCTCCGGCCAGTGCGTGCACCGCCGCGGCAGCACTCCGCAGCAGCGTGGGATCCCGGTCGAAGGCGCCGATGATGAAGGCGCTGAGGCGCGATTCGCCGCGCCAGCGCGCCAGGGAGGCGGCCGTGACGGCCGCCTCGGCCGGCGGCGCGGCGCTCGGGCGCGGCGCGTGCCGGCCCGCGGCCCCGCCCCAGGCGGCGGCCAGCGCGCCCTGCAGCGACACGATCCCGGCCAGCGGCGCCCAGGGCTGCAGCGGCAGATGCAGCGCCGCCAGCTGGCTCAGGTGCGTGGGCGCCCAGCCGATGGTCACCAGCCGCGCGCCCGAGGCCACGGCGTGCAGAATCGAAAGGGCGATCCGCGGGTGTGTGGTCGCGAGATCGCCCTCGATGACGACGATCGTGTCCGATGCCTCGAGTCGGTCCAGGGTCCGGGTCAGATCCGGTGTGCAGTCCCGCCGACCCAGACCCTCGACCAGCGCATCCCACGTGCTCCGCAGCCCGGCATCCACGTTCCCGGTCGCCAGTCCGCTGCGCGCCAGTGCGGCCGCCAGGAAGTTCTCCTCGTTCATGGCCCGGCCCGATCCCAGCACGCCCATGTGTCGCCCGCAATCCCGCAACAGGCGCAGCGAGTTGGCCGCCGCCGCCAGCGCTTCCGGCCAGCCGGCCGGCTCCAGCACGCCCTTGCGGCGCACCAGCGGCGTCCGCACCCGCGGCCCCCAGATGGTGGCCTCGTGCGCAGCCCAGCCCCGGGCGCACAGGCGGCCACCGGCCACTGGATGGCTCAGACTCGGGCTGACTCCCTGGATCGAGCTTTCACCGTGCAGCTGCAGGCCACACCCGCAGGAACAGAAGGGGCATATGGTGAGGACGCTCCGGAGGGCTGCGCGTTCCGGGGCTTCCATCGGCCCGCCTCAACCGAAAATGGGCGAGCACGACGACTACAATCCCTACCAACGGCTGGTGAAGCTTACGCCCGTTAAACATCCAGAGCCAAGCCGCCGGTGTGCGGTTTCGCGCGCGCCGGCGGAATCGCCTAAACCTCACACCTGCGGGTGTATACGGGCCTCGCACGGGTGACGCGCGAGGGCCGAGACAGAACCGTGACAGCGCCGCGGCCGGGGGCGGGAACGCCCGGCGGAGG
>VEPF01000300.1:0-7255 GCA_012027055.1 Gemmatimonadota bacterium
CGCCCGGCTCTACCTCGGCTACCGGACTCCGCCCCTCGGCACGCCGGGTTACTACGACGCCCTCGTGGCCGCGGCCGTGCTCGGTACCGGCAAGGCGAGCGTTCTCTACCGCACCCTGCTGCGCCAGCACGGCGTCGCGCAGGACGTCGTCGCCTACCAGTTCCCGATCGTGGTCGGCGCTTCCATGCTGGTGCTCTGGGCCACCGTCCGGCCGCAGCGGTCGCTCGCGGAGCTGGAACAGCTCATGGCTGGGGAGCTCGAGCACCTGGCCGTGGTCAGCGATGAGGACGTGGAGCGCGCCATCCGGCTGCTCGAGGCCCGGCAGCTGATCGACCTCCAGACCGTGGACGAGCGGGCCGACCAGCTTTCCATGTACACCACGCTGTTCGACGATCCTGGCCGCATCAACACCGAGTTGTCCCGCATCCGCGCCGTCACCACCGATTCGGTGCGCGCCTTCGCCGCCCGCTGCCTGGTGCCGCAGAACCGCGCGGTCCTGCGCTACGTTCCGCGCGCGAGGGACGCATGAGCATCGACCGCACGCAGGAACCGCAGCCCGGCGCGATCCGGCCCTTCCATTTCCCGGCGGTGCACCGCATGGCCCTCGGCAACGCGCTGACCGTGCTCGTGGCCCCGCGCAACGCCCTGCCCGTAGTCACGGTGCGGATGACCGTGAGCGCGGGCGCCGGCAGTGAGCAACCGGGCGAGGAAGGCCTGGCCAGGCTCGCCGCCAACGCTCTCGAGGGCGGCACCGGCCGGCTGCGCGGGGAAGCGCTCGCCTGGGAGCTGGAACGGCTCGGGCTGCAACTCGAGACCTGGACCACCTGGGACGCCCTGCACCTGAGCTGCACCGCCGTCGGCGAACAGCTGCCCGCGGCGCTGGCGCTGCTTGCCGAGATCGTGCGCACGCCCGCGTTTCCGGAGCCGGAAGTGGCGCGCATGCGCGCCGAGCAGCTCGCCGAGCTGCTGCAGCGCCAGGTCGAACCGCGCGCGCTCGCGGACGACATGGCCGCGCACTTCCTCTATGCCGATGCCAGTCCGTATTCGCGGCCGCTGCTCGGCCGCATGCCGGCCCTCGAGGCGCTCGACTCGCCCGCCGTGCGCCGGTTCCACGCGCGCCGGTTCGCCCCCGGCGCCGCTGCCCTCGTCCTCGCCGGCGACGTGCAGCCCGCCACCGCCGTCGCGCTCGTCGAGCAGAGCTTCGGCGACTGGGCCGGGGCCAACCCCGTACGTCCCGAAGTGCCGGCCGGACCACGCCTCGACCAGCTCAACCTGCAGCTCGTCGACCGACCGGGAGCCGTGCAGAGCGAACTGCGCCTCGGCCACGTCGGAGTGGCCCGCTCGCATCCCGACTACTTCAACCTGCTGGTCATGAACGCCATCCTGGGCGGCGCGTTCACCAGCCGGCTCAACCTCTGCCTGCGCGAGCGCTACGGCTTCACGTATGGCGTCCGTTCCGGCTTCAGCTTCCGGCGCTCCCCCGGGCCGTTCCTGATCCAGACCGCGGTCGGCACCGAGGTGACCACGCGCGCCATCCAGGAAACCCTGCGCGAGCTGCACGACCTGCTCCGCGACGGGCCCACGGACTCCGAGGTCGCGGCCGCACGCGACTATCTGGCCGGCATCTTCCCGCTCGAGCTGCAGACCACCGAGCAGCTCGCCGGCAAGCTCGCCGAGCTCGTGGTCCACGATCTCCCGGACGACTACTTCGAGCACTACCGGGCCCGCATCCTCGCGGTCACCCCCGCCGACGTGCTCCGGGTCGCGCGCGAACACGTCCGCCCGGAGCGCCTGACCATCGTCGTGGTCGGCGAGGCGGAGACGCTCGAGCCCGAGCTGACCGCGGCCGGCATCGCCCCCGTGGCGCGCCACTCCGCCGACTCCGTCGCGGCCCTGACCTGAGTGCCGCGCTCCGGCCACCCCTGATCACGCAGCCGCCATGAGCGACGTCGAACCCGGACTCATCTCGTCCCGGCCCATCCACCAGGGCCGCATCGTGAACCTCGCCATCGATACCGTCCGGTTCCCGGACGGCAGCACGGGCGAGCTCGAGATGATCCGACACTCCGGCGCCGCCGCAGTCGTGCCCCTGCTCAGCGATCCCCACGGCGACGACCCGCAGGTGCTCCTCATCCGTCAGTACCGCTACGCGTCGGGCGGGTACCTGCTCGAGATCCCGGCCGGCCGGCCCGACCGCCCCGGCGAGGACTGGGAGGTTTGCGCCCGGCGCGAGCTCGAGGAGGAGACCGGCCTCGTGGCCGGCCGCATGACCCTCCTCACCACCATCTTCACCACCCCCGGTTTCACCGACGAACAGATCCGCATCTTCCTGGCCACCGACCTCACCGCCGGCCAGCACAAGCTCGACCCGGATGAGTTCCTCGATCCTGTCGTGATGCCCATCTCGGAAGCGCTCGAACGCATCAGGAGCGGCGAGATCTGCGACGCCAAGACCGTCTGCGGCCTCCTGTACGCCGCCGGCTACAGCCTGAGCCGCTGAGCCTCGGCCGTCCTCCGGACGCGCATCCACCGCCCGGAACTGCGGCAATATTAGGTCAGGCCGGAGGGGGTAGTGTCCTCCGCCGGTGACGCCCCGAAATGCCACCAGCTCCGCGAACAACCCTGTATGTGTATGTGGGGGGTTGGGTTGCGTAGTCGTACGCATTCCGGTGCGCAGGGTATGAAACGTGCCCCATGCAGTGGCCGAGTCCGCGAGGCCGGTCTGCCGGCCGGTACGGACGGCCCGGCTGGCGGAAACGCCGGAGAGCGTGGGGGCGGCGATGATCGAGGCGAAGCGGGCGGCGGCCAGGAAACTGGGGACGGGACGCGCCGAAGCGCTGGCCGCGCTGGATGACAGCGCGCTGGTGGCGGCCTTCCTGGCGGGGGATGCGCGGGCCTTCACCGAACTGGTAGATCGCTATCACGTCCGGCTGCTGAACTTCATCTACCGGACTATCGGCGACCGGGACCGGGCGGAGGACCTGGTGCAGGAGACCTTCGTCCGGGTGTACAAGCACCTGCATCGTTTCGACCAGAGCAAGAAGTTCAGCACCTGGGCCTACACGATTGCCGGCAACCTGGCGAAGAACGAGCTGCGCAACCGGTCGCGCAATCCGCTGGTGCTGTTCCAGACCATCAAGGGCAACTGGGACACGGACCATCGGCCGCTGGAGTGGGAGGACAACACTTATCGCCCGGACGATCTGTTCCGGAAGCGGCACTTGCGGGCGCTGGTGGAGCGCGCGGTCGGGCAGTTGCCGGAGCACCATCGGATGGTGTTCGTGCTGCGCGAGCTGGAGGGCAAGACGTACGAAGAGATCGCGGAGATCACGGGCGTGAACCTGGGCACCGTGAAGAGCCGGCTGAACCGGGCGAGAAACAACTTCGCGCAGGTGATCAGGCCGCTCCTCGACTAGGCCATGCGCGCCGCTTCCAGCAGCGGCCGACACGACCGAGCCCCCCGGCAATCCGGGGGGCTCTCCTCATCCGGGCCGCGCCGCCGCCGCGGTTGGTCCCGATCGCTCCGGTGAACTCCGGCCGGCGACTGCCTGCGGCCGACTAACGCCGACGCCGCTCTGAGGCCGCCACCAGCGCGGTGCGGCTGGATCTCCCGCCGCCGAACGAAAGACCGAGCACGAACCGCCCGATGTAGGGACGTTTGGTGTCCAGGTTCATGCTCACGGCGTAACCGCCGAACACCTTCCCGTAGCCGAGCATCACCCCGTAATCCAGGTGCATGTTGCTGAGCGTGTCGCCGGTCACGTTGGTCTCGTCCGGTCCGGCGTCCAGCTGGTAGGCGAGGATGTTGAAGACGTAGCGCGCGCCGGCGTAGGGGATGAGCGCCAGGTCGCCGATGAGGCGCTGCTCGAGGCCGGCGCTCACACCCGCCGAGCCCGCCAGATGGTTCGCGTTGAGCGTCACGCCATCACCGACCTGCCACGTGTCGCGCTGGAAGCCGAGCTGAATTCCGGGGCAGATCTGAAACTTGCCGCCCAGCACCAGGCCGGTGCGGAGGAAGCCCTCATGCCCGGAGTAGTCGGCCGCCACGTCGCGCCGACGGTAGCCGAGGCCGAACGCCATGAGGCTGCCGGCCTGATGGAGCGCTGCGCCGTAGGTGTTGCCCTCGGCGAGAACGCCGTACTCGGCGGCCAGGCCGCTGCCGCGCGGCGTGCCGTTGCAGGCCTGGGCTGCGCTGTCGGCAGCTGGCACCAGGAATGCCGCGGCGACGACCAATCCCAGGATCCCGCTGCGTCCGATAGTCATGGCAGTCATTCCTCCTTCGCGAACGCGAGCCTGTCAGCATCGGACGTATACGGCGCCAGGCCGTAGATGGAGATCCAACCATCGCGCTTGCCCTCGAGCCCGAGCCCGAACGCGTACAGCGTGATGTGGCCCGACGTGTGGAGGTACTCGAAGCGGCCGGTGTAGGAGTTCTGGCTGGGTGCCGACTGTCGATATGCGAGATATCTGCCGATCACCGTCCCGGAGTAGAGTCTCGATTCATCCTGGCAGCCCGGCCACTCCTCGGTGCGGAACTCCAGGGTGGTGTTAGGAGTCAGCCTGCGGTCGCTGCCCGGCACCGGCCACCCGATCACGTTGAATGCGTCGGTCGTAGGCCCCTGGCTGTTCACACTCTTGAGAAACCATTTCCCATCCAGACCTTCCTCATTCACCTCCGCGCCGGGCTCGGGCGACAGGACCTCGCACCCGCTCCCGGTCAGGAGGATGAGAGCGATTGGCGCCAACCGCGCCGCTACTCTGCGTCTGCGTCGCACGAGCAACCTCCCGTTGACAGGATGCGCATGGGCCAGTGCCGCGGCCGGGGCACGCAGTGCCGCCGCCGCTCGAACGCTGGTCGCGGGAAATCGAAACGGGCAGCAGGACCGATCGGGCGAGCGAGCGGCACGCGCGGCGGTAGCCAGCACGAGTACTCCGGGGCAGGCCCGGAAGGAGCCTGAGGCTCGGCGCGTACCGCCATCGGGTGCTCGCCTGTTGTATTTGGGTTCGAGGCGGAATGCACCTCCGCTCCAATATTGGTGGTACCCGGGCGGGCTACAAGCACTGCCGCGCGCGGCCCGTCGCACGGGACGCACCTGCCGGCGGGGGTGCCAATGGCCATGGCCGGCGGCGGGCGCCCCGTGCATAATGACGGGCGGAACCCGGGCGCGGGCGGGGCAGTAGAACAGGCGATCGGCGGGAGCTGTGCGAGGAGCGGTGACGAAACAGCAGCGATGCAGATGAATCCTGGGAATGCGCGGCGTCGTGCGAGGGCAGCGGAAGTCGCGGCCGGGAGCCTGGCCTGCGGCAGCTTCCTGGCGCGCCACTCCGCATACCTGGACGGGGACCTGACGCTGGCAGAGACGCAGGTCCACGAAGCGCACGCGGCGGCGTGCGCGGCCTGCGCCCGCTACGCGAGCGTGCTGCAGCGGGGCACCAGCATGCTTCGGGAGTTGCCGCCGCTCCTGCCCTCCAGCGATTTCCACCAGCGCCTGCAGCACCGCATCTTCCACGTCCAGGACGCGGGCGCACTGGCAGCGGAGCGCACGCTGCGCGTGAGCTGGCTGGCAACGGCGGCCGGTGTGGTGCTGATAGCCGGCTGCGGACTGCTGCTGCAGCTGCGCGCGGACGGAAACGGACCGGCACCGGCGGACTCGGCGCGGCAGGAGTATCCGGCCGACGCGGCCCCGCTGGCCGGTTCCTGGACAACCCCTGCCGTGCCGCTCGCACCGCCGGCCGCTCCCGTGCCCGCATTTGCCGGCTATTCTCCGGTCGTGGTCAGGCCGCCGCTGTACCAGCCGGTTTCCTACGAACTACTCATGGGCGAGTAGCGGGTGGCGCTCATCACGGCCGACCAGCTCGCGAAACGGCTCGCCGCCGGCGGCCGGGGCGGAATCTTCTTCCTGTTCGGCGAGAACGAGTTCCTGAAAGAGCGCGCGGCCGCGCAGCTGGTGGCCGCACACCTCGACCCCGCCACCCGCGACTTCAACCTCGACCAGCTGCGCGCCACCGAGACCGATCCGGACGCGCTCGCGTCCATCGCCCACACGCCGCCCATGATGGCGGAGTGGCGCGTGGTCGTGGTGCGGGATGCCCAGGCGCTGGCTGCGTCCGCGCGTTCCCGCGGACCCATTGAGGCTCTGCTTTCGCGCCCACTCTCCGGTCTGGTCCTCATCCTGCTCGCCACCCTTCCGGACCGCAGCAAGGCCCAGTTCTTCGAGCGGCTCAAGCGCGAAGCGGTGGCGGTCGAGTTCCAGCCCCTGGGCGAGGCGGACCTGCCGGGCTGGCTCATGGAAACCGCCGCCGAGCACGGGCTCAAGCTCGATGCGGGCGCGGCCCGCGCCCGGGCCGGCGCCATCGGCGCTGACCTCGGGATTCTGACCCAGGAGCTCGCCAAGCTCGAGCACTACGTGGGCGAGCGCCGGCGCATCACCCGCGCGGACGTGGAAGCGGTGGTGGGCGTGCTCCCCCGCCAGAACCGCTGGGATTGGTTCGACCTGGTGGCGGCTGGCGACTTCCCGGCTGCCCGCAAAGGCCTGCCCGTGCTGCTCGACCAGGGCGAAAGCGGCGTGGGCCTGGTGATCGGGCTCGGTACGCAATTCCTCCGGCTGGCGCTCGCCGCCGCCGGCGGTGAGCCGGCGCTCGCCGCCGCCCTCCTGCCGCACCAGCAGTGGCTCGCCGGCCGCATTGCCCGCCAGGCCAGGCGCTGGTCGCGCGACCGCCTGGACCACGCCCTCGACGACCTGCTTCGGGCCGACCGGCTCCTCAAGTCCGCCGCGCTCGGCGACCGCGCCGTCCTCGAAGAGCTGCTGCTCCGCCTCGAGCACCGCACCCCGGCGGTCAGCGCGGCCTGATCCAGCGGGCCGGCAGCTCGGCAGGCGGGCGCCCGGCCGCCCCGCCCCCCAGGGCCGCGACGCAGTTACCGACACCACCGCCTCTCGCTGAAAGCAAACCACATGTGCGCCCAACGGCAGCAACGAAGAGTTGCAGCCAAGACCGCGCCTGATTCCGCTCCCCGCCAACGCTACCAAACCTGGGTCGAGGAGCAGCTGGAGGAATGCAAGGCGGCCCTCACCCGTGACGAGCTGCTTGGCCTCGCCGACCAGGCCGTCTCCCAGCTCTTCCAGTCACCCGACGGTCAGTATCCGCTTACCGAAATGCTCCTCGACCCAGGTTTGGTAGCGATGGCGGGGAGCGGAATCAGGCGCGGTCCTGGCCGCAACACAACGATGCTGCCGATGGGCGCACAAGAGGATTG
>VEPF01000300.1:7265-8357 GCA_012027055.1 Gemmatimonadota bacterium
CTCCTCTGCGACGCGGTCGACCGGCTGCTGCTGCAGCGCCTCAGCCTGCCCGATTTCCGCCAGTGGCAGCGCCTGTGTCGATCCGACACGCAGGGCCGTCACCAGGAAGTGACACCGGAACCCCTGCGCGCTGCCGGCTGAGTCACACAACACATTATGCTGCAATGACATACCTGATCGGAAACGGTCCGGTACGGCTCCTGCCCTTGTGCCTGGCGATCCCACAGGAGGGGTTGTCATGGCCAAACGGGAGCAGGACCTCATGCAGAAGCTGGAGCCAGCGGGGGCAGAGGAGCGGGAGTCGCCCCCCGGCATTGTCATACATGAGCCAGTCGTGGTGGAGCCGCGGCCGGCGATCTTCGCTTTCATCTGGGGCGGAAAGGTGCGGCCGGCGCCGGCGCTGCCGTACGGCTTCGGGCGGCGGAGCGCGTAGTTCCGGCGGGAAAGCGGGCAGCGGGGAGCCGCGGGCGTGCAGCAGCGCGCCCGCGGTTTTCTTTTGCCCGGGCCGGGTGGTGGCGGTAAGCTGAGCGCGTGTCGAAACATGTCGCGGTGACCGGAGCGGGGGCGGCGGGGCTGGCTGCGGCCGGGCGGTTGGCGGAGCGCGGGCAACAGGTCACCCTGTACGAGCAGAGCCCGGTGCCGGGCGGCGCGCTGGCTACGGTAACGCGCGGCGGCGTGCCGGCGGACACCGGTGTGCAGCTGCTGGCATCCACGTATCGGGCGACGCTCGCGCTGGCGCGGGCGGCGGGCCTGGGCGACCTGCTGGTGCGTGCGGGCGGACACGATGCCGTGTGGCGGCGGGGGCGGGCGCACGGGATCACGTACGGCTCGGTGGCGAGCCTGGCGGCATCGGGGGCGTTACCGGCGCTGCTCAAGGTGAAGCTGGCGGGGAAGTACGTGCCGTGGCTGACGAGCCGGGCAGCGAGCCTGGATGTGAACGATCTGCCGGGCACGGCGGCGGCCGAGGACGGAGAGAGCATCGCCACGTGGGGCCGACGGGAGCTGGGCGACGATTTCGTCGAATACCTGGCCTATCCGTTGCTGGCGGCCTACTACGGTGCCCCCCCGGAAGCGGTGAGCGCTGCGCTGTAC
>VEPF01000056.1 GCA_012027055.1 Gemmatimonadota bacterium
TCCGCCGCCGGAACGCGAGGGTATCTTGGGCCGAAACCCCGGAGCGAGCCTGAGCCATGGATGCCACGCCCAACGATGCCGCGGCGGAAGCCAACCGCCTCTACTGGGAAACCGAGCTGCCGGTAGGCGACATCGCCGCCCGGCTCGATCTCTCCCGCCGCGCGCTCTACGAGGCGATCCGACCCGTGCCTGCGGACGGCCAGTGCGCCGCGTGCGGCGCCACGCTCGAGTACTCGAAGCGCTCGAGCCGGACGCACGGCCTCGCCACCTGCAGCAGCTGCGGCGCGCAGGCGGCCGCGTCCGGAACGGCGGCCGAGCGCGAAACCGAGCCCTGGACCTGGAGTCCACCGACCCGGATGGCGCGTGGCTCGCTGCTGGCCGGGCCCGCCCCGAGCATGTGGGTACTCGCGGGGGCCGCGCTGGCCGGGGCGCTCTGCGCCGCCGGCGCAACCCTGCTGGTGATCCGCTCGCGCGCCCGGGGATGATCCTCTCCGGCGCCGAGCTCCCCCGCCTGGTCGCGGGCATACCCGGCCCGGCTTCGCGCGCCCTGGCGACGCGGCTGGCCGCGCACGAGTCGCCCAACATCACCTGTCAGCAGCCCGCGCCGCCAATCTTCTGGGTCGCGGCGAAGGGGGCCGCGGTGCTGGACGTGGACGGGAACGTCTACGTGGATCTCACGGCCGGCTTCGGCGTCGCGCACGCGGGGCATGCCAACCCGGCGGTCGCTGCCGCCATCGCGGCCCAGGCCCCCATCCTGGCGCACGGCCTGGGCGACGTCTTCCCGCCCGAGATCAAGGTCCGCCTGCTCGAGCGGCTGGCCGCCATTGCCCCCGGCGACCTGCAGGTCAGCATCCTGGCGAACTCCGGAGCGGAGGCCGTCGAGGCCGCGCTCAAGACTGCCGTGCTCAGGACCGGCCGCCACGGCGTGATCGCCTTCGAGGGAGGCTATCACGGGCTCACCTTCGGCGCGCTCGCGGTCACGCACCGGCCGCACTTCCGGGAGCCGTTCGAGGCCCAGTTGTTCCCGGGCGTTCGCTTCGTGCCGTACCCCGCCGCGACCGAGGATCTGGACAGCGTCCTGGCCATGGTCGCGCACGAGCTGGCCGACGCGGAGACGTCGCCCTGGCCGGTGGGCGCAGTCCTGGTCGAGCCGATCCTCGGACGGGGCGGGCTGGTCGAGCCGCCGGCCGCCTTCCTGCCGGCCCTCCGGGGTCTGTGCGATGGCGAGCGGACGCTGCTGATCTGTGACGAGGTCTACACCGGTTGCGGGCGCACCGGCCGCTGGTTCGCCTGTGAAGAGACCGACACCACCCCGGACCTGCTGGTGCTGGGCAAGGCGCTGAGCGGCAGCCTGCCCATCGCCGCCGTGATCGGCACTCCTTCCGCACTCTCGGGCTGGCCGCCCTCCACGGGAGAGGCCATCCATACCAGCACTTTCCTGGGGAATCCGGTCGCCTGCGCCGCTGCTCTCGCCCAGCTCGAGGAGATCGAAGCCGGCGGATTGCTGGCCCGCGCCCGCGACATTGGCGACTTGATCGCCTCGCGCGCCCGCCGATGGCAGGAGCGAGGCCTGATCCGGGAACGCAGCGGTCGCGGCGTGCTGCAGGGCGTACGGGTCGGGTCGCCGGGGGCCGGCACCGTCCTGTGTGCCGCGGCCCTGCGGCAGGGCGTGATCGTGCTCGCCGAGGGTGCCGGCGACGTCCTGGCCCTGACCCCCCCGGCCGTGATCACCCCGGCGCAGCTGGGGCCCGCGCTCGACGTCATCGAGGGTCTGCTGCCGGGTTTGCCGGATGCGGGCGGTTCCGACCCCACGAGCCATTGCGCTTCAAATGGTGCAGACACAGCTTGAATCCCGGCCGGCGCCGGCGGCGGACGTGCTCGTCACGGGGGCCAGCGGCTTCGTCGGACTCCATGTGGCGCAGGCACTTACGGCACAGGGCGCCCGGGTCCGCGTGCTGGCGCGAGCGACCAGCCGCACAGCGGCGCTGAGCGCCCTCGGGGCGGCGGTCGTGGTGGCTTCGCTCACGGAGGCGGAGCGACTGCGGCAGGCCGTGGCTGGCGCCCGGGTGGTCATCCACCTGGCGGCGCTCACCCATGCCCGCACGGCGGACGAGCTCGAGCGCGTCAACCTCGGCGGCACCCGCGCGCTGCTGGAAGCGACGCTGGCAGCCTCGCCGCGGCCGCGCCGGCTGGTGTACATGAGCTCGCTGGCCGCGGCCGGCCCGGCGCTGCACCCGCTGGGCCGTGCCGACACCCCGAAGCCGTTGACCGCCTACGGCCGAAGCAAGCTGGCCGGCGAGCGCGTAGTACTCGAGGCCGCGGGTGACCTGGAGGTCGTGGTTCTCCGGGCGCCGGCGGTGTACGGTCCGGGCGATGCGGAGCTGCTGCGCTTCTTCCGCCTGGCGAAGGCGGGCCTGCTGCCGGTACCGTCCGGCCCCGCCCGGCCGTTGCAGCTGGTGTATGTCCGCGATCTGGCGGAGGCCGTGGTGCAGGCAGCCTTCCGGCCGGAGGCGCGGGGCATCTACCACATCGCCTCGCCCGAGGTGCAGCCCTGGGCGGCGGTGTGCCGGTTGCTGGGCGAGACGGCCGGTCGGAAGGCGCGCCTGGTCCGGGTGCCGGCCGGCCTGATCCGGGCCGCGGCCGCGGTCAGCGAAGCGGTCACAGGGGGGTTGGGCCGGAGCACGATGTTCAACCGGGACAAGGCCCGGGAGCTGCTCGCGCCCGGCTGGCGCTGCGACACCGAGGACGCGCGGCGGGAGCTGGGGTTCGAGGCCGGCACCCCGCTGGCGCGGGGCCTGAAAGAGACGTGGGAATGGTATCGGAACGCAGGTTGGTTGTAGCGAGGTCCGCCGCAACCGCAGGGGAGAGCGCATGAGCCTGTTCGAGAAGTGCTATCGCTACACACTGGCGCGGGAAGTGATGGCGTCCGGGTACTACCCGTACTTCCAGCCGATCGAGGAGTCGCACGACACCGAGGTGATCATCCGTGGCGAGCGGAAGATCATGGTCGGGTCGAACAACTACCTGGGCCTGACGCACCACCCGAGGGTCCGGGAAGCTTCCATCGCCGCCCTCGAGCGCTACGGCAGCGGGTGCACCGGGAGCCGGTTCCTGAACGGCACGCTGGACCTGCACGAGCAGCTGGAAGAACGGCTCGCGCGCTTCGTGAACCAGGAGTCGGCGCTGGTGTTCACCACCGGCTTCCAGACCAACCTGGGAGTCATCTCCGGACTGGTCGGGCGCGACGACCACGTCTTCTCGGACAAGCTGAACCACGCCAGCATCGTGGACGGGTGCCGGCTCACGGCGGGGGTGGTGCATCGCTACCCGCATGGCGACCTGCGGTCGCTGGAACGCGAGCTGGCGCGCACGCCGGCGGATGCCGGCAAGCTGATCGTGACGGACGGGATCTTCTCGATGGAGGGCACCATCGTGGACCTTCCCGGCATCGTCGCGCTGGCCGAGTTCTATGGCGCGGAAGTCATGGTTGATGACGCGCACTCGTTCGGAGTCCTGGGCGAGTTCGGCGGCGGGACCGCGCAGCATTTCCGTCTGGAAGACCGGGTCTCGCTGGTGATGGCCACGTTCTCCAAGTCGCTCGCATCCATTGGCGGCATGGTCGCGGGGCCGGAGGACGTGATCCACTACCTGAAGCATCACTCGCGCGCCCTGATCTTCAGCGCGAGCATGCCGCCCGCATCGGTGGCGGGCACGCTGGCGGCCCTGGAAGTGATCGAGGCGGAGCCGGAGCGACGCGAGCGGCTCTGGCACAACACGCACCGCATGCAGGAAGGGCTGCGCAGCCTCGGCTATGACATCGGCCGGTCGGAGACGCCCATCGTGCCGGTGAACGTGGGCGACCTGCAGCGGATGCTGGTGTTCTGGAAGACGCTCTTCGACGGGGGCGTGTTCACCAACCCGGTGACCCCGCCCGCGGTGCCGGAGAACGGCTGCCGGTTGCGCATCTCGTTGATGGCCACGCACACGGACGAGCAGGTCGACGCGGTGCTGGATGCCTTCGCCGCCGTCGGCCGGAAGATGGCCCTGATATGAGCGACGCGGCCGTGGTGGTGCAACCGATTGCCGGTGGCACCGACCTCGACCGCTTCGTCCGGCTGCCGTGGCACATCTACCGCGACGATCCGCAGTGGGTGCCTCCCCTGCTCGCGGACGTGCGCTCGGCGCTGGACCCGAAGCACCCGTTCTTCGCTCACGCCGAGGTGCGGCTCTTCCTGGCGTGGCGCGGGAACGTCGTGGTCGGCCGGATCGCGGCCATCGTCAATCACGCCTACAACCAGTTCCACGGCGATCAGCTCGGCTTCTTCGGCCTGTTCGAAGCCGTCGATGACCAAGTGGCGGCCAGCGCGCTGCTGGCGGAGGCGGAGGCCTGGCTCCGCGCCCGCGGCCGGAGCGCCTGCCAGGGGCCGTTCAACTTCTCCACCAACGATGAGCTGGGCTCACCCGGGGTGCTGGTCGACGGGTTCGACACCCCGCCGGCCATCATGATGAGCCACGGCCGGAGCTACTACGCGCGGCTGCTCGAGGGCGCGGGCTATGCGGGCGTCAAGGACCTGGTCTGCTACTGGGTGGACCGGGCCCACCAGCCGCCTGCCCGGCTGCTCCGCGCCCTGGAGCGAGGTGCGGTCAGCCAGGGCGTGAAGGTGCGCGCCCTGGAGCTCCGGCACCTCGAACGCGACCTCGCGGCCATACAACAGGTCTACAACAGCGCCTGGGAGCGGAACTGGGGATTCGTGCCAATGACCCCGGCCGAGGTCGAGTATCTGGCGAAGCACCTGCGTCCCATCATGAAGCCGGAGCTCTGCCTGCTGGCGTTCATGGACGAGCGCCCGATCGCATTCGCGCTGGCGCTCCCTGACTACAACCGCGTCCTCCGCCATCTCGACGGACGTTTGCTGCCGTTCGGGTTTCTGAAGCTGCTGTGGTACCGGCGGCAGATCGCCACGATCCGGGTGATCACGCTGGGAGTCATGCCGGAGTACCGGCACATCGGCGTCGATGCCATGCTGCTCACGGAGCTGTTCGCCGGAGCGCTACGACTGGGCATGGCGGAGGGCGAGTGCTCCTGGGTGCTGGAGGACAACTGGCCGATGCGCCGCGGCATCGAGCAATCCGGCGGCAGGGTCTACAGAACCTACCGGATCTACGGGAAAGACCTGAGCACTTGCACGGCACGCGCACGACGGCCCCGGCGGCGGGTGACCGCACCGCGGGCCGCCTGATGGCGCTGTACGCGATCCTGGCTACCCCTCCCCTGCTGGTGTCCGCTCGCCCGCCCGGCTGGTGGGCGTGGCTGCTGCTGCACGCGGTCATCGTGCTGCTGGGCTGGCCGCCGTCGTCACTGCGGCGCGGCCTCGCGGCCGTGGCCGCCCGCGGGCGCCTGGTCGGGCTGCTGCTCGACTGGTACCCGATCCTGCTGGTCCCGGTGCTCTATACCGAGCTGGGCGTGCTCATCGCGGCGCTGCACGGAGGCCGGTTCCACGACCAGCTGATCCAGCACATCGAGCAGCTGGTATTCGGATTCCAGCCCAGCCACGTGCTGGCGCAGAGATACCCGATTCGCTGGCTGTCCGAGCTGCTGCATGCCGGCTACCTGTCCTATTACGCCATCATCTACGTGCCGGCCATCAGCCACTATTTCGGCGGTCGGCGGGACGCGGCCCTGAAGACCATCTTCGCGGTCATGCTGACGTTCGTCCTGCATTGCCTGGTCTTCATCTATTTCCCGGTGCAGGGACCGCGCTACCTGTTCACCACGCCGGTCGCGGCTGCTGCAGCCGGCCCGGTCTACCGGCTGGTGCACGTGGTACTGCAGGCCAGCTCGCAGGGGGCCGCGTTCCCGTCATCGCATGTGGGCGTAGCCTGTGTCCAGGTGGTGACCATGATGCGCTACAACCGCCGGGCGGCGCTCGGGCTGGGCGTACTGGCCGTGCTGCTCGCCGCGGGCGCGGTGTACGGCGGCTACCACTACGCCATCGACGCGGTCGGTGGCCTGCTGCTGGGCGTGACGGCCGGACTGGCGGCCCCCGCCGCCTACCGTGCCATGGGCGGCGACTGGCCGAAAGCCTCGGCCCGGCCGTGAACTCCAAGCGCGGCCTACTGCTGCTGCTGTTGCTCGGGTCGGCCGTGGTCTGGGCCGCCTCGGCGGAGTTGAAGTGGCCCGTGCGGCTCGTCACGGTCCTGCTGCTGGTCCCGCTTCCGGCCGCGCTCGTCATCCAGGCGCGCCTGCTCGGCGATCCAGCCGGCCTGCCCAGGCTGTCGATCTATGCCAGCTCGGGAGCGACCCAGCTCTTCCTCGCGGCCGTGGCGGTGTTCGCGGCGCTGGCGGGAGGATTCCGGCCGTACGCGCTCGGCCTGGCAGTTCCGGTGGGTTGGGGGACGCAACTGGCCTGGGCCGCAGGGGTGACGGCGCTGGCCACCGTGCTGAATCTGGTCAGCGAGCGGCTGGGTATCCGCGAGAGCGCGCTGCTGTTCCATCTCCTGCCGCGCACGCGGACGGAAAAGGGTGCGTTCGTGGCCCTCTCGCTGACGGCCGGAGTATGCGAGGAGATCGTCTTCCGCGGCTTCCTGATCACCGCGGTGACGGCGGCATCCGGCTCGCTGGCGCTGGCACTGCTCATCAGCTCGCTGGCGTTCGGGGTGGTGCACGCATATCAAGAGCCGAGCGGAGTGGCGCGCGCCACCCTGCTCGGGCTGGTGCTGGCGGCCCCGTTCGTGCTGACCGGCAGCCTGGCCGCGTCAATGCTCGCCCATGCCACGATCGACCTGGTCGGCGGTTTCTGGCTGGGCCCCCGGCTGCTGCGGTGACAGGTTGAACCCGGCGGGGCCGCACCGCACTTTGCAGCAGGGTCGGCGCGCGGCCACGGACAGGAGGCTAGCGTGACGCCCCACCCGGCGGTTCCCTGAAACAGTGCAGGAGGTCCTGATGGCCCCCACGAGCGCACCCGCTCCGGCTGGAGACAACGGCGAGCAAGCCGATGCGCCGAGCATCACCAGCCTGCTCAAGCGGCTCGGGAACGAGACCGGCGACCTGGTCCGCGCGGAGGTGGCGCTGGCCAAGGTGGAGTTCCGGGAGCTGGCCCGGCAGGCCGCACTCGATGCCGTCAAGGTAGGGGCGGCCGGAGCCCTCGCCCTGGTCGGGGCCATGGCGCTGGTGGCCTCCGCAGTGCTCGGGCTGGGCGACATCCTGGGCGGTCGGTACGCGGTGGCCGCCCTCGTGGTCGGACTGGTGTTGCTGGTCGTGGGCGGGCTCCTGGCGCGCTCGGGGATCCGCAGCATGACCCGCGCATCGGGGCCGGGAAGCGCGCTGACGTCACTGCGCGAAGACCGGCAGTGGGCGGCCGGGGAGCTGCGCGAGTTCCGGAAAGAGCTGCAACAGGGCGGCGCCCGGGCGGAGCGGGCGGTGCGCGGGAACACCTGAACCTGGAGTGGTCATGGCCGAGACGGGGAAGCGACCCGCGCTGGAAGCACACGCCGGCCGGCTGGCGGATTACGCCGAGCGTTCGTTGCAGGAGTTCGACGCCGAGGCCTTCCGGGCCGGCATGGAGGAGCGGATCAGGGCGCGGCCGATCGCCAGCGTTCTGATCGCCGCCGCCGCCGGCTTCCTGCTCGGACGCCTGCTCCGGTCGTAGCCCCCCGTCCGGCTCCCGGCCGGCCGCGCGTTCTCCTCCGGCAGGCGGCGGCAGGGAACGTTACCCCCTCGCCCGGGATACGAAGAACAGCGGGGAATGCGGGGGAGCCCGGTGATTCTGCACTGCGATTTCGAGGAGCTGGCGGCACTCGCGGCCGCCACTGGCCGCACGCTCGAGGCGGCCGGGCACCAGCCCGCTGTGACGGCGCCGCCCCAGGCGATCGTCGAGCTGGAAGCCCTGCTCCCGCGCCTGGTCGGCGACATCGCCATTGACACCCTCGCCGAACAGTCCAGCCTCCGGCGCGCCATCGCTTTCCTGACCGATGAGCTGCGCGCCCGGCTGGACCGCATCATCCTGGAGCAACACCCCGCCGCCGAGGACGCGGTGCTGGCGTACTTCGAGTACGCCCGGGTTCTCACTGTGCTGGAGCGACTGGATCGGATCGGTCACGACATGGCCGCGCTGGTCGAGTTGCTGACCGGAGAACCGGCCGGCGCAGAATCCACCCAGCACATGTCCTTTCCCCAGGACTGACCCCGCCAGAATCGCCCGGCAGAGCCGTGCCAACCGACCCGGAGCGGACTCGCGGGGTGAACTCAATCTGTTGTGGCGCAACACGTTGTGAGACGGCACTAACACCCGTCGGCGACTTCGTCAAGGG
>VEPF01000330.1:0-2381 GCA_012027055.1 Gemmatimonadota bacterium
GGTATCGGGGGCGCCGGGGGCCGCGCGGCCGAGAGCCGCTCGGCCAGCACGGCCGCTCGCGCCTGCACGCGCGCGCCCGGCGAGGTGGCGTTACCCGCCTACGCCACCCTGTTCCCGGGCCCGGCCGGGCCGCACGAAGTCACCGCCGACGCGAACGCGCCGGCCGCCGGCGGCGTTCGACGTCGCTTTCCTCGCCGCGTGCTGCTGTTGGCCGGCGGCCTGGCGGGCGTGACGCTCGCATTCTCCGTGTGGCTGGGGTTCCTGGCGCCCGGGCCTGCCGAGCCGACCGCGTACCGCATCGCCGTGCTGCCGTTCGCGGTGCGCGGCCCCGCCGAGTTCACGTACCTGCGCGAGGGCGTGGTGGACCTGCTGAGCGCGGACCTGGAGGGCGCGGGTCCCTTCCGCACGGTGGACCCACAGGCGGTGCTCAACCTCACGCGTGATCCGCGCAACGCCCCGCCCGCGGCCGAGCTGGCCCAGCGGCTGGGCGCGGGAATGTTCGTGCGCGGCGACGTGGTGGTGGCGGGCGGGCGCATGCGCATGTCGGCGGGCATCTACCAGCGCGAGCCGGGCGGGCCGCGGGGCGCAGAGGCGGTCGTCGACGGCCCGCCCGGCAGCCTGTTCCTGCAGGTGGGCCGGCTCGCGGCGCAACTGCTCGCGGCATCAGGCTCGCCCGTGCCGCCGCTCGGGCGGCTGGCGGCGCTCACCACCACGTCGTTGCCCGCGCTCAAGGCTTACCTGGAGGGCGAGTCGGAGTACCGGGATGGGCTCTACGCCGGCGCGTTCGAGTCCTTCCGGCGCGCGTCCGACCTGGACACGACGTTCGCGCTCGCGCACTACCGCGTGGCGCAGGCGGCCAACTGGGCCGTGCCGCCCGGCTGGGGCTGGGACTCGATCCTGGTGCGGAGCCGGCTGGCCGCAGCGCACGCGCAGCGGCTGGCGCCGCGGCCGCGGCTGCTGGTGGAAGCGTACGCCGCGTGGATGGCCGGCGCCTACGACGACGCCGAACGCCGCTACCGCGCGGTGGTCCGCACCTACCCGGACGAAGTGGAGGCGTGGTACGGGCTGGCCGAGGTGCTGTTCCACATGAACCCGGTGCGGGGCCGCCCGACGGTCGAGTCCGGACGCTACTTCGAGCGGGTGCTCGAGCTCGAGCCCGAGAACCTGGCGGCGCTCTCGCATTTGCTGCGCGTCAGCCTACGGGAGGGGCAGAACAGGTGCGCGGACACGGTGGCGCAGAAGCTGGACCGGCTGCAGGCGCCGCCCGCGACGGCCGAGTACCACGCGCTCCGCGCGTTCGCGACCGGCAGCGCCGGCGAGCGCGATCGTGCGGTGGCGGAGCTGCGCGCGAGCGGCAACGACGAACTGGTGCGCATCACCGCGAACCGCCTGGCGGTCTACGGGCGGAGCCTGGATGGCGCGCGCCGGGTGCTGCCGCTGCTGCTCTCGCCCGGCCTCGCGCCGGACGTGCGGGCGCACGCGCACGTCTGGCTGGGTGAGCTGGACGTGGCGCGCGGCCAGTGGCAGGCCGCGGACCGCGCGCTCGCGGCCGCCGCGGCGCTCGCTCCCGTGCTCGCGGCCGCGGCGCGCGCGTACCTGGCCGCGCGCCCGTTCGCGCCCGCCGAGCCGGCGCGCGCGGCCGCGGCGGAAGCCGCGCTGCTGCGGATCGATGCGGAAGGTGCGGCGGCGACGTCGTACCCGTGGCTCGCGGTCTACAACGGCCTGCACCCCGCCATCCGCGAGTACCTGCTGGGCCTGCTGGCACTGAAGCGCGGGGACACCACCGCGACGCGGGTGCGGGCGCAGGCGCTCACGGCACGGGCGGCGCGCACGACCGCGCGCGAGGCGCGGGAGTTCGAGCGCGGACTGGCCGAGAGCCTGCGCGCGCACGTCGCGGCCGCGCAGAGCCGCGGCCCGGAAGCGCTCGCGCGCTGCGATGCGGCGAGGCTGCGGGTGTCCGAGGGGCTGCTGGAATCGCAGCTCGGGTCGCAGGCGTGCGAGCGCTGGGCGAGGGCGGAACTGCTGGTGCGCCTGGGCCGGCTGCGGGAGGCGCTGCCCTGGTATGCGACGCTCTCCGAGATGTTCATCGACAGCCAGATCTACCTGGCCCCTGCCGAGCTGCGGCAGGCGGAACTGTACGAGCGCCTGGGCGAGGACAGCACGGCGGCGCGCCACTACCAGCGCTTCCTCGAGCTATGGAGCAGCGCCGACCCCGCGCTGCGCCCGCAGGTCGAGCACGCGCAGCGCCGGCTGCAGGCGCTGGCGGCGCCGCGACGTTAGCGAAGTCGCACGCGCAGGAGCCGCTCCGCGCGCGCCCGGCTCTGGCGACCAGCCTCGCCGCCGACCATCGTGGATCGTTTGCAGATCCCCTACCAGGAGCC
>VEPF01000330.1:2391-3366 GCA_012027055.1 Gemmatimonadota bacterium
CATGTCGCACCGACCGAATCGCCGAGACTTCCTGAAGCAGGCTTCCCTGCGCGCCACCGCGCCGTTCGTGCTTTCACCTGCCCTGGCCGGCTGCCGCGGCAACGGGGCCGGCACGCTGGAGCCGATCGCCGACACCACCACCGGCAAGGTACGGGGCTTCGTGGCGGACGGGATCAACGTCTTCCGCGGCATCCCGTACGGCGGCGACACGGCGGGGAAGAACCGCTTCGTGCCGCCCACGAAGGTGCAGCCCTGGACGGGCGTGCGCGACGCGCTCGAGTGGGGCCACGTCGCCCCGCAGTCGATGGCGCCGGACACCACCGAGTACACCAGTATGGTCCGCTGGACGGAGAAGCCCGGCGGTCTCGGCGAAGACTGCCTGGTGCTGAACGTCTTCACGCCGGCACTGAAGGATGGCGGCGAGCGGCCGGTGCAGGTCTCGATACACGGCGGCGGTGTTACCGGCGGGACCAGTGGCAACCCGATGTTCAACGGCGTGGCGCTCGCGAAGCTGGGCGACGTCGTCTTCGTCAGCCTCAATCACCGCCTCGGGATCCTGGGCTACCTCGAGCTCGGTGCCTACGCGCCCGAGTTCGAGGGCTCGGGCAACGTCGGCATCATGGACATCGTGCAGGCGTTGCAGTGGGTGCGGGACAACATCGAGAACTTCGGCGGCGATCCGAACCGGGTGATGGTCTTCGGCCAGTCGGGCGGCGCGCGCAAGACATCGCACCTGCTGGCCATGCCCTCGGCGCAGGGGCTGTTTCACCGCGCGTCCATCCAGAGCGGCGCCGCGCTGCGCTCCGGCACGCGCGAGAGCGCCAACCGGAACGCCGAGCGCGTGCTCACCGAGCTCGGACTCACGAAGGACCGGTTCCGCGAGCTGCAGACTCTGCCGCTGGAGACGCTGCTCGCCGTGCAGGGCGGGCAGTTCAGCCCGTTCGTGGACGGGAAGGTGGTCCCGGCTCACCCGTT
>VEPF01000330.1:3376-8287 GCA_012027055.1 Gemmatimonadota bacterium
CCCGTTCGATCCCACCGCCCCCGCAATCTCGGCGGACATCCCGGTGATCGTCGGCAGCAACCTGCACGACAGTGGCTTCCAGAACCCGAACTTCGCGCTCGACGACGCGGGCCTGCTGGCGCAGGCCAAGACCATGTTCGGCGACAACGCCGCAAAGGTGGTGGCCGCGTATCGCGCCGCCGATCCCAACGCCACGACCTTCAAGCTGAACTCGCGCATCCTCACCGACGTCGGGCGGCGCCGGGACTCGATCGCGCTCGCGGAGCGCAAGGCCGCCCTGGGTCGGGCACCAGCGTACCTGTACCTGCTCACGTACGAGTCGGTCCCGTTCGGCGGCAAGTTCGGCAGCGTGCACGGCACCGAGATGCCGTTGTTCTACCACAACCTCGATGCCTGGCCCATCGCCGGGAACAGCCCGGCCGTCCAGGCGCTCGCGGACCGCATGGCGGGCACGTACATCGCCTTCGCGCAGACCGGCAAGCCGACCGTACCGGGCATCGGCGAGTGGCCGGCGTACGAGCCGACGAAGCGCGCCACGATGGTGTTCGACACGAACACGCGCGTGGAGAACGCGCCGGACCAGGAGTTGCTGGCGCTGGTGGAGCAGTACGCGCTGCCGCCGCAGGCGCCGCGCACGTAGCTGGCATCGCGCGGGGGCCGGGAGGTGTGCCGCGGGCGCTCAGCGCTCCGCGCGGGTTGCACGGGAGGGGGAATCGGCTGGAGAGGGCGCGCTCCGCAATTCGCTTCCGGGGCGCACCTCGCGGCCTTTCAGGCGTGATCGCTGGTTCGCGCGGGCGCGCTCCGCGACTCGCTGCCGGGGCTTGGCGGCCGGCCATGGCGGCGCGCGAACACGCTCTGCGGCGCCGTATTGCCGGCCGGGGCCCGGGACTATCCTGGACATCTGCGCATCCCGGCAGTTCGGACGCACCAACGGCGCGAGGCAGCGTCAATGAACGAAGCTGGCACGGCCGCCCCCGAGCAGGCTTCTCCACCAACCACCCAATCCACCGTCACCTGCGACCGCTGCGGGCGGACTGCGGCGAAATGGGAGGAGCGGGACACCCACACGGCGCTCCACTCGCTGGACGGGCGCTACGCCCTGCCGCGGACCCACACCGCCCGGCTCTGCAGTCGCTGTCTGATCCGGTGGGAGGGCACGGAGGCGGCGGGGGCCGTGCTCGGCTGGCTGGGCGGTGGACTGCTCTTCAGCTACAACCTGAACTGGCCGCGATTCCAGTGGCGCTGGGACACGGCGGGCCCGCATGGCGCGGCGGGGGCAAAGCTCTGCTTCGGCCTCATGGGGCTGGGCATCGTGCTCTTCGCCGTATTCGGCACCGGACGCTGGCTGCGCAGGCGAGCGCTCGGGGAGCGCGAGGCCCCGGCCGACCCGGCCTGGCACCCGGTCATCATTCTGCCCCAGACCCTCGATGAGATCCTGAATTCGCCGCGCATCGATCCCGAGCGAGGCCCCTTATACGTGCGGACGTCGCTGGACGGGCTGGCCGGCGGGGCACAACCCGCGGCCGCGGCGACCGCGAGCGCCCACGCAGGCGAGGACGGCTCGCAGGCAGGCTCCTGCCGGCGGGAGCTGATCGACTTCCTCCTGCGCGACTCGACGCGCGAGTTCGAGCGGACCAATGACGCGTGGTGGAGCCGCGACGACCTGGTGCTCGTGCTCTTCAAGGCCGGCCTGCACGAGGCCGACTCGCCCGATGAGTTCAACGCCGCGGCGGCCGCCGCGATCGACGGACTGGTGGCGGATGGCCTGCTCCAGGGAACCGACAGCGGCTACCGCGCCTCGCCGAAGGCGGTCGCCCCGCGTGCCGGGCCCGCGCCGGCCGCGCCGCACGCCGGACCGGGCACCTGCGCGCTCTGTGGTGCCACGCTCGGCCCGGACGCGGTCCCGATCCTGCTCCGCACCGGCCGCAAGCAGGGCAGCCGGGTGACGGACGTGCAGCGCCAGCACGACCTGGTGACCACCACCACGCAGGCCAGTTACGACGACGTCCTCGACGTCGAGGCCCGGCTGTGCCGCCGCTGCTGGGTGGACGGCCGGCGCTCCTGGAACCGCTCCATCCGGCTGGTCATGCTCGGCATCCCGGCCCTGTGCATCCTCGCGCTCACAGCAATCATCTACGGTGTGGAGAGCGCCCTGCTCGGCCTGGGCCTGGTGGCCGTCCTGGTGATCGGCTTTCTGTCGGGCTTCGTGGCCGTGGTGAAGCGGTTCCAGGAGAATCACCCCATGCCCCGCCTGCAGCGCCGCGTGGCGGCCGCACGCAACGCACGCGAGCACACGAGCGACGCGATCGTGATCTGTACGACGTGGCCTCCGCCCAGCAAGGGCAGCTGGCTCGAATCAGGCTACTGACGGAGACTCATGGGTCTGTTCGGATTGCTCGAGCCCGACGTCGAAAAGCTGAAAGCACGTCGCGACGTGGACGGGCTGCTCAGGGCGCTGGCGCGGGCCGGCAAGAACGAGCAGCTCGGGCTGGCCGCCGCGCGCGCACTGGCCGAGCTGAAAGCCGCCCGGGCCGTCGACGCGCTGGTGCCGTGGCTGCAGCGAGGAGAGCTGAGGCCGGCCGCGGCCGAGGCGCTGGGTGCCATCGGCGACCTGCGGGCGGTGGAGCCGCTGCTGCGGTCGCTGCTGTTCGCGCCCGAGCCCCCGCCGGGCGGTCCGGTCACCGCCGCACTGCGCGCCTTCGGGACCGCCGGCAGCGACGCCATCGCCGCACTGCTCGCCGGCAGTGACGAGGCCCTGCAGCTGGCCGCGGCCCGCGCGCTCGGCAACCTGGCCGATGCCCGTGCGGTCGTGCCGCTGGTCGCGGCCCTGGAGCGAAACCCGCCCTGGAACACGGGCACGACCATCGTCGCCGCCCTGGTCCGGATCGGGCCGCCAGCCACGCCTTCCGTTGCGCCGCTGGTGCTGCGTCCGGATTGCCCCGCGCAGGCTCAAAGATGGGCCATCGAGTGCCTGGCTGAATCGGGCGATCCGCGCGGCGCGGAGGTGCTGGCGCAGCTGCTCGAGAGCGCGCCCGGCCCGGTGAGGCACCCGGCGGTCCGCGCGCTGCGCCAGTTGCAGTGGCAGCCCGCGAACCTGCGCCAGCAGGTGCTGCTCGCGGCCTACGGCGGTGGCGACTGGGATGCGGTCGCGGCGCTCGGAACACCGGCCAGGGACGTCGTACTGGAGCTTGCCGAAGCGATGCCGGAAGCGCGCAGCAACATCTTCCGGACCCTCACCCGCATCGACCCCGACTGGTTTCTCACGGCCCCGCCCGCGGCCGTGGCTCCGCTGCTGGAAGCGGCGCTTGCCACCGGCACGGACACCGCGCGGGCCGAAGCCCGGGCAGCACTGCCGGCACTGCTGGCCGCAGCTCCGCGTGAGCTGCTGCGCGAGGTAATGAAGGCGAAGGAGCCGGAAGTCCGCCGCGCGGCCGTGGGCGCGCTGGCCCGGCACGGCGCGGCGGCCGTGCCCACGCTGGTCACCGCGCTCGCCGACCAGGACGATTTCGTCAGGGACAACGCGGCGGCGCAGCTGGCCGGCATCGGCGAGCCCGCGGTGGACGCACTGATCGCGGGCCTGGCCGGGCGTGGCGCCATCCCGGCCGCCCGGGTGCTCGGCCGCATCGGCACTGCGCGCGCCATCAAGCCGCTGGCGACGGCGCTGCGCGGCGGACGTGAGTCCGCGCTGGCCTGGGTGGCCGGCGAGGTGCTGGCCGGGTTCGGGACCGCGGGTGCCCGGGAACTCATCGCCGCACTCGAGCCGCGCCGGGGACGCCCGGACAACGAGGCCGCGGCGGCCGCGCTCGGCCGCACCGGCGCGCCCGAGGCGGTGGGACCGCTCGTCGCCCTGCTCGTCCGGGCGAGCGACCTCGGCTGCGTGGTGAAAGCGGAAGCGAGCCTCTGGCAGATCCTGCGCGCGGTGCCGGAGCAGCTCACCGACGACGACCTGCGGGCGGTTGCCGGCCTGGCCGACCGGACGCTGAGCGTCCATTCCACGTCCGACCACTCCTGGGACCACGGCAGGTACGACGATCACAAGCACCGTTTCGGCGCGCTGCGGGACTGGGCGAACGAGGAATTGGCCCGCCGATGCCAGGAAACGTAGAGGGGGCGGTGCGCTCGGGCGGACGCCCGAGCTGACCACGCCCCGCACGAGGGCCGCCGTGCTGCGGCGGCGAGGGTCATTCGGAAAGGAGCCGTACCATGAACTGCCAGAAGTGTGGAGCCGCGCTGCCGGACAGCGCAGCGTTCTGCCCGAGCTGCGCCACGCCGGTGGCGACCTCCGGCCCGGGAAAGGCGCCCGGCGACCTGACGCGGGAATGGCTGCGCGAGGTCCTCGAGCGCGCGGGGTACGACGCGACGCTCTCCGAGAAGGACTCGAACGCGGTGTCCGGCAAGTATCCGGGATCCCGGCCCAACGTGGTGATGACGATCCGCAAGCAGCTGGGCATCATCACCATCGCCAGCTGGTGGAACCTGAAGAAGGCGGGCTGGGGCCAGGAGAAGGCGCTGCTCGCGGCGATCAACGAGGCCAACGGGCGGTCCTGGTTCAACACGTGCTCGGTGGACAAGGACGGCGACCTGCTGGTGAGCGCCTACATATGCCTCACCTGCCGGCTGACGGAGCAGGACATCGCGGCGTTCCTGGAGCGGACCGCCGAGTCCTTCATGGACACGGCCCGGAACACCGAGCTGAAGAACTTCCTGGCCTGACTGCCGGCGTGGCGGGAGGTGCGCCCCGGGCATTCAGCGCTGCGCGGGGGGCAGGAGGTGCGCCCCGGGCATTCAGGCCCTGCGCGCGCGGGTGCGGGAGGCGGGTCGCAAATGAGTGGGCGCGCTTCGCGATTCATGCCCGGGGCGCACCTCCCGCCCCAGGCGTGCTGCGTCATCGCGGCGGGGGGGGGATCACGG
>VEPF01000462.1 GCA_012027055.1 Gemmatimonadota bacterium
CCGCGGGTTGGTCCCGCGCGCCGCGCCCGGAGGCGGGCGGTAGCCGCCCGAGCCCACGGACCCGCCACTGCGGGCCCAGCCGGTGGCGCGGCCCACGTAGCGCGGGCTGCGCCAGCGGTCGGGGTAGTCGTCGCGCCACCAGTCGCGGCCGCGGCCCCAGCCGTCGTAGCGCGCGATGCGGATGCCGTGACCGAAACCGATGTTGATGCCCAGGTGGATCAGTACCGGCGGGCGCCAGTACACGATTGGCGCCACCACGTGCCAGGCCCACCGGTCGTAGCCCCAGGGGTCCCAGTACCACGCGGTCCGCAGCCAGCTGCACGAACCGTAAATGCACCAGTCCGGCTCGAGGATGCGTACCACGTTCACGGTGCGGTATTCGACCGGGCGGGAGATGTAGGCGAGATCGTCGAGCGCCGAGCTGCTCCCGGGATCGTTCGCGTCCGAGACCTGGAAGGGCGCGTCCGCAACGCGCAGCCATTCCTGTACGGTCTGGGGATCGAGCACGTCCGTGGCTTCCACCACGTCCGATTCATCGAGCGGCTCGAGCCGGCTGAGGCGCAGGGCCCGGACGGGCGCGACGTCGCCCACGCCGGGCGGCAGGCGCACGCCGTACGCGGGCGTGAACCGCACGGTCCGCAGCGCACTACCTTCCTCACCCGCGATGGTCTGTACGCTCGACCACTCGTCCGGCGAGAGGAACGCGAGCACGCCCTGGGAGCGACGGGTGACCCGGCCGTCGCAGGTCAGCTCGGAGGTGAGGAAGACGCGCTCGCGGTCCGCCGACCAGCGCGCCCACTCATCCATGGTGCAGCCATCCTGGTTGCGCTGGCGCTCGACGCCATCGGCGTAGATGCGCGAGTCGCCGCGCAGGGTGCCGTCCTCCAGCGTGAGCATCCGGATACCCTCACCCTCGGGCAGGATGCACACGGCCTGGCCGGCCGGGGCGTCCGTGGCCCGCCAGCAGCCGTACCACGGCTCCCAGGGACCCGACTGGACGGGGATGCCGCCGGTGGCGGCGGGTGCGAGCAGCGCGGCGAGCGCGATTGCGGCTGAGACGTACATACCGGCCTCCGGCAGAGACTCAGTCCTGGTGCAAGTAACGTTACTGGTCCGACCCGGGCAATGTTCCTCGGTTCCCGCGCGGAATTCCGCCGGCCATGGCGCACGGTCCCGTCGGGAACGCCGCGGGCCCTGGGTTGACACCGGGCGCGGGGCATCGATCATTCCCGGGTCCGCAACCGTTTCCGCCCTGCCGCCGGAGGTCGTCATTCCGCTGGTCCGTTCGCCCTTGCGACGTCTGCTGCCCGCGCTGCTCGCGGGGCTCGCGGGGGCGGCGCGCGCGCTGCCCGCGCAGGAGCACCCGGTGACGTTCATGCTCGGGCCGGAGCGTACCCAGGTCCGGCCGGGGGGCACGGTCGCGCTCACGCTGCGCGCGGCCATCCCGCCGGGCTGGCATCTCTACAGCATCACGCAGGAGCCGGGCGGGCCGATCCCGACCACGATCGCGGTGGGGCCGGAGACCGCGTTCGCGCTCGCGGGCGGCATCGACGGCACGGTCCCGCGGGCCGCGCTGGACCCGAACTTCGGGATGGTCACGGAGACGCACGAGGACTCCGCAGCGTTCCGGCTGCCGGTACGGGCGCTGGCCGCGTCCGGCCGGCACGCGGTCGAGGTGCGGGTCCAGTACCAGGTGTGCAACAACCGGTACTGCCTGCCGCCGGTGGAGGACACGCTGCGGGCAGTGGTGGCGGTGGCGGGCGTACCGGTGGTCCCGCCGACCGCGCCTGTTCCCGGTGCGTCAGCGGCGCAGGCGACGTCTACCCCGCAACCTGCGGCGACGGCTCCGGCCGCAGCGCCGCCCGCGCGCTCCGGTGCGGCCGAGGCAGTGGCGCCGCGCGCGGCCGGCGGCCTGCCGCCCCTGGGCCCGAACCGGAGCGCGCGCGGCCTGATCGCGTTCCTGTGGCTGGCCGCGGTCATGGGTGCGCTCTCGCTGCTCACGCCCTGCGTGTTCCCGATGGTGCCGATCACCATCTCCTACTTCAGCCGCGCGGAGCGGGGGAGCCGCGGGCAGGCAGTTGGCGACGCACTGCTGTACGCGGGCGGGATCGTCGGTGCGTTCACGGCGCTGGGCCTGGGCTTCGCGCTGCTCGCCGGGGTGGCGGGCATGAACCGGTTCGCCGCGCACCCGGCCCTGAACCTGGCGATCGCGGCCCTGTTCGGCGCGTTCGCGCTCAGCCTGTTCGGGCTGCTGGAGATCGCGCTCCCGCCCCGCCTGCTGAACTGGCTCTACCGGGCGTCGGGCGGCAGCCGCTACGGGAGGGTGGGCACCACGCTGCTGATGGGGGTGACCTTCGCGGTCACCACCTTCACCTGCACCGCGCCGTTCGTGGGGACGCTGCTGGTGAGCGCGGCGAGCGGCGACTGGCGCTGGCCCGCGGCCGGGCTGCTCGTGTTCGCCACGGTGTTCTCTCTGCCGTTCCTGTTCCTCGCGCTGGTGCCGCGCGCGGTGGCGAGGCTGCCGAAGAGCGGCGAGTGGCTGGCCACCGTGAAGGCGACGCTCGGCTTCATCGAGCTCGCGGCCGCGCTCAAGTTCATCTCGAACGCGGACCTGGTGCTCGGCGGGGGGGTGTTCACGCGCGACGTGGTGCGGGTCGCCTGGACGGCCCTCTTCCTGGCGCTCGCGCTCTACCTGGGCGGCGTGCGGCTCCGCCGCCCGCAGGCGGAGCGATCCCGGCGGGTGCGCTATCCGCTCGGAGGACTGGCAGCGGCCGCGGTGGCGGTGTGGCTCGGGACCGGCGTGGGTGGACGTCGCCTGGGGGAGCTGGATTCTTTCCTGCCGCCGGCCCCGACCGGGAGCGGCGAACAGAGTGCCGGCGAGCTGGACTGGCTGGTGGATGATTACGAGGGCGCACTGGCCGGCGCGCGCGGCAGCGGCCGGCCGGTGCTGATCGACTTCACGGGGTACACGTGCACCAACTGCCGGTGGATGGAAGCGAACATGTTCCCGCGGCCGGACGTGGCGCGGGAGCTGGAGCGCTTCGTCCGGGTGCGCCTGTTCACGGACGGGCAGAGCGAGCGGAACCGGCAGCAGCAGGCGTTCGAGCAAGAGCGGTTCGGCACCGTGGCCCTGCCGCTCTACGCAGTGGTGGACAGCGCCGGCGCCACCCGGGCGACGTTCCTGGGTATGACCCGGGACGCCGCGGAGTTCATTGCGTTCCTGAGCGGGGCGCGCGCCGCGGCGGAATGATGGGAGGCGTGATGGCGCAGCGCGTGCTTGCACTGGTACTGGTGGCGGCGGGTGTGGCTGCGGCCCCGGCGGGCGCTCAGCAGCTGGGCCAACCGGCCGGGAGCACGCCCGCGGAGTGCGTGCAGCAGGCGAACCAGTGGCGCACGCGCCAGGTGACCGAGGCGCGCGCGGCCCAGCGCCCGGTGAACGGGGCGGCGCTGCTGGCGGAGGCCCGGCGGCTGGCCGCCGAGTGCGGCGCGAAGTTCACCATCGAGACCACGCCCTCCGCGCAGCTGACCGCGCTCGCGGGCCTGTACAGCTACGCGGGCGACACGGCCCGGGTGCGGCTCACCATCGCGCGGGCACTGCAAGCGCCAGATCTCGGTCCCCGCCAGCACGGCGATGTGGTGCTGCTGGCGCTCGCCCAGGCGCTGGCCACGGGGGACGCGTTCGCGGGCATCAACGCCGCGGCCGAGGCGTTCGTGGCGGAGCTCGACGCGCTCCCCGATTCGCTGCTCGATCTCAAGATCCGCGCGCACCAGACCGCGCTCGGGCGCTACGGCTACGCCGACATCGACGATGGCATCCGGCTGCACGCGCTCGCCCTGCTGGCGCTGGGGCGGCAGGCGGGCGCGGGCGGCCCGGGCAGAGGGCCGATGGTCCAGGCATACGCGGACCTCGCGCGCGCGGCCGCCGACTTCCTGCTGCCCGACTCGGCGCTCCGGGTGTTGGCCAACGCGGAGCGCGAGCTGGCCGTCCCGCTCGACTCGATCCCCGCGCTGGCGGATGCCCGGGGCCGCTACGCCCTGGTGGGCACGCCGGCCGCCGCGATCACGGGCGAGCTGTGGCTGAACCCGGACGGCGCCGCGGCCACGGTGCCGGTCGCCGACGGGAAGGTGCGCCTGATCCAGTTCACGGCGCACTGGTGCGCGCCCTGCCGCAACAGCTACCCGGGCATGCGGCGAGTCGCGCAACGCTTCGCGGGGCAGCCGGTCGAGGTGCTGTTCGTGACCGAGCTGTACGGCAGCTTCGAGGGCAGGCCCGCGACCGAGGCCGAGGAGCTGGCCGCGGACCGGGTGTACTACGCCCAGCAGCAGATCCCCTTCCGGATCGCGGTGAACCGCCTGCCGCAAGCGGCGCCCGGCACGCCCGGGCCGCGCATCCCGCCGCTCAACCAGCAGTACCGCGTCGGGGGCATCCCGCAGATCATGGTGGTCGACCAGCACGGCGTGATCCGCCAGGTGGTGGTCGGCTGGGATCGCGGCAACGAGCAGCGGCTGGGCAGCTTCATCGAGAGCCTGCTGCGCGGCCGCGCCGGCTGAGCATGCAGCACCGGACGAGTGAGGTCCCGATGATGACACGCATTGCGGCAGGTGCGCTCGCGCTCGCCCTGCTGGTTCCCGGCACCCTGCCGCTGTGCGCCCAGGAGCAGCGGGCAGACCCGCCGCGTCCCGCGCAGCAGCTGGTCGATGAGGCGCTGGCCACGGCCCGGGCGCAGCAGAAGCACGTGCTGGTCTACTTTACCGCCTCCTGGTGTGGCTGGTGCCACCGCTTCCAGAAGTTCCTCGAGGACCCGGTGGTCGGGAAGCTGATGGCGGACCAGTTCGTCACCGTGCAACTAACCGCGCAGGAAGCAGCCGCGAAGAAAGCGCTGGAGAACCCCGGTGCGGATGCGCTGCTCAAGCAGATGGGCAGCACCGGCGGCATCCCGTTCTACTTCATGCTCGATGAGACCGGGAAGAAGCTGGGCGATGCCAACGGGCTCCCCGACGGCGGCAACATCGGCCACCCCTACACGCCCGAAGAGATCAGGGCCTTCGATGCACTGCTCGCCCGCACCGCGCCGGGCATGACCGCGGCCCAGCGCGCGCAGATCGGCACGTACCTGACGCGCGTCGCGCAGGGCGGCGGGGAATCGTAGGCGGGCCTCGCCCCGGACGTCCGGCCGCGGTCGGGCGGGGGCTCAGAACCCGATCCCCTTCGTGGTCAGGCGCACCCTGATGATGTCCATGTCCGCGGTCAGGTAAAGCGACGACCCGTCATCCCCGAACTCGGCGTTCGACGTGGTCTGGCCAGTGACGATGGTCCCCAGGTGCTTGCCCTGCGGCGAGATCACCAGCACGCCGCCCGGACCCGTGCTGAACAGGTTGCCGCGGGCATCCACGGTCATGCCGTCCGGCACCCCCCGCTTCCCGGCCCGCTGCAGCGGCGAGGCATCGAAGAAGACGCGCCCGCCGCTCACTCCGCCGGCGGGCGCCACGTCGTATGCCATGATTACCGGGTGCTGCGGATCCGACACGGCCACGTAGAGAGTCCGCTCGTCGGGCGAGAGCGCGATGCCGTTGGGGAACGTCAGGTCGCGTGTGACGAGGATCAGCTCACCGGCCGCGGTGAGGCGATAGACCCCGTTGAAGTCCAGTTCCTTGGCGGGGTTCCGGTTCAGGTCCCGCAGTCCGTAGGGCGGGTCGGTGAAGTAGATGTCGCCGTTCGAGTGGATGACCAGGTCGTTCGGGCTGTTGAGACGCTTGCCCTGGTAACGGTCGGCGAGCGTGACGCGCGTGAAGTTCTTCTCGTCCAGGCGCGCAATCTGCCGGTTCCCGTGGTCCGCCATCACCAGCCGGTCCTGGGCGTCGAACGTCAGGCCGTTGGTGCCCAGCTCGACACCCGCCGGATCGTTGCGGATGTAGCCGGCCGGGCGCAGGAACACCGACAGGCCCTCCCCTTCCTTCCAGCGATAGATGGTGTTCTGGGGGATGTCCGAGAACAGCAGGTACCCGCCGCTCCGGCGCCACGCCGGTCCCTCGCACCAGTCCAGTTTGCCCACCAGCCGCTCCAGCCGCACGTCGGCGGGGACGAGCGCATCGAGGGCAGGATCCAGACGCTCGACCTGAGCGGCAAGCCGGGAACCGGTCGCGCTCGCGGCGATGGACAGCAGCAGCAACGCAAGCGAACGGAGTGCGACGGAAGTGCGCATGGGAGGCCGGGGTGTTGAGTGTGAAAGGCGGCCGCAGTGGCGGTTGCTGCAGGATGCCGCTGCGCCCGCCCCCGCGGCAAGGACCGACGGCGGCCGCGGGCCGCGCGCCCACGCCCGCGATTCGTCCGGTGGCACTGCAGGACCGGCCGAACCCGCAACCCGCGGGTCAGGAGCGCGGGCGCGCGGAGCGCCGCGCCTTGCCGGGCTCCGGATGCCCGGGACATCCTACCGGCATGGAATTCCTCAATTTCTTGCTGATCCTGGCGGCGGGCTGGCTGATCTGGCGCCGGCCCGACCGGGAGCGGCTGGCCTTCGGCATCCTGGTCGTGAGCTGCCTGCTCATGGCCCTCCTCTTCCTGATCGGCACGCACGGCTCGCTGGTGCCGGGGGTGAACCTGTGAGCGCGCTCACGGAGGACCGGCTTCGGTCACTGCTGGCCTGGGTGGTGATCGTACTGCTGGCGGTGCCCGTGGGGGGCGCGCTCTGGCTGGGCGTGATACAGGGCGAATCCCCGTGCATCCTGTGCTGGGCGCAGCGCACGTCCATGGTGCTGATCGCGCTGGTGGCGCTCTTCGTAGTGCGCTACGGACCGCGCCCGCGCTATCTCGGCATGGTGGTGCTGCTGGCGGCCTGGGGCACGTTCATGGGGCTGCGCCATTCCGCGCTGCACCTGGCCCGCGACGTGGGCCAGGGTTTCAGCGGTGCGATCCTGGGAGCGCACACCTACGTGTGGTCGTGGGTGATCCACTGGATCGTGCTGCTCGTGGTGGGCGTGCTGCTGCTCCTGCTGCGCGGCAGCCTGCGCGCGGCCGACACGCCACGGCCCGCAACGGTCAGCCGGGCCGGCCGCTTCGCCATGGGACTGCTGGTGGTGATCGCGGGCGCGAACGCCGTGCAGGCGTTCGCATCGACCGGACCCCCGCCGTTCATCGGCCAGGGTGATCCGATCCGGCTTTCGCTCAACCCCGGGCACTGGGTGTGGTCGCTGGGCGAGCTGGAGGGGTCGGTCTCGTGGCGCGGCTCGTGGACCATCCCGCAGCCTGACCCGGCGGCGGTCGAGGCCGATCCGGACCCCGCGCACGGGCCGCTGGCCGGCCTGCCGGTGCTGGGCATCCAGGGCTGGGTGCCGATCCGGTACGACGGCTTCACCGGCCGGCTGACCGACTTCGCCTACGCGACGGGCGGCGCCAACCTCGCGCTCGCGGTGACGGACGACTTCGGCGTCTACCTGCTGGATGGCACGCTCTCGCGCGTGCTGCACCGCGTGGTGCTGGGCCAGGGCTTCAGCATCGATCTCTCGCCGCTCGCCGGCGCCGTCTTCGTGGGGGACACGCTCGCGGTGGTGGCGACGAACAAGAGCTACGTCCTGCTGCGCCCCGACTCCGCCGCGGATCCCGCTGCGCAGTGGCGCTTCTTCCGGGAGAGCGATGGTGGCGTGGCGGAGCTGCGGCGGGCGCGCTTCGCCACCGTGCGCGCGCGCCAGCAGTACGTGCTGTCGCTCGCCTACGATCCGTCCGCGCGCGAGCTGCTCACCGTGAGCGTCCCCTCGCCGCGCCACCGCCGGCTGGTGGTGTCCCGCTTCGACCGCGACGACCTGCTGCTCTCGTCGGAGTTCGAGCCGCGGCTGGGAAAGGGACTGACGCTCGCGCCCGAACGCACGCTGGCGGAATACCTGGTGACCGGCGCCACGGTGGTCGATGGGCGGTTGTTCGCGATCAGCGCGGCCTACTCCACGCTGCTGGCGATCGACCTGCAGACGAAGGCGCTGGTCGCGGCCTGGGCAGTGCCGGGGCTCGACCGGCCGGTGGGGGTCACGGCGCGGGGGAACGAGCTGCTGGTGGCGCAGGCGGACGGGCGGGTCGCGGTGCTGGAACTGCCGGCGGCTCCGGGCAGCGCCACCCCCGCGCCGTGCCCCCCGCCGGCCGGTCGAGCCCCGGCACAGCCCCGGCCG
>VEPF01000226.1:0-3257 GCA_012027055.1 Gemmatimonadota bacterium
TCAACGTGCAGCAGGCCGAGCATCACGAACTGATCGAGGTGGCGGAACGGCGCTGGACACGGGAGCGCGGCGAGGCCCGCTTCCGCGAGCGCGAGCCGCGCGCCGAGCGCGTGCCCCGCATGCTGCAGTTCGCTGATGCGCTGGCCTGGCTGCGCGCGCATGACCCGGCGGAGCTCGACCGGCTGATCCGCTCGGTCCGCCGCTACCGCCGGCTCTCGCTGCTGGCGGGAGTCTCCGAAGGCGACGTTCCTCGCCGCTACCAGCCGGGTGCGACCGCCCGCTACGTGGTGCGCGAGTCCCTCGTGTTGCTGCTCGGCCTGCCACTCGCGCTGCTCGGCACCGTCATCTGGTATCCTACGTACGTCGCCCCCAGGTTCGTGCTCCCCCGCATTCACACCGAGCCCGATTCCGTCGCTACCTACAAGTTTGCCACGGGCTTCGTCGCGGTGCCGCTCACGCTCCTCGCGGTCGGGACCATTGCCACCGTGCTCGCGGGTCCCTGGGTCGGGCTCTCCGCCGCGGCCGGGGCCTTCGCGCTCGGGCTCGTGGCCATCGCCTGGCACGACCGCTGGCGCCGGGTCCGCGAAGATGCCGTGCTCTTCGTGCAGGTGCTGCGCCGCCCGGGGCTGGCCCGGGCCCTGGCAGACCGGCGCGCGCGCCTGGTGCGCGAGTTCGAACTGGTGCAGCAGCGCATGCGCTGATGGACGGCGCATCGGCACGCGGCCTATATTCGCCGACATGCGCTATCTCGGGAACAAGACCAGGCTGCTCGGCTTCATCCGCCGCGTGCTGCGCGCGCGCGGCATCTGGAGCGGCGTGGCCGTGGACCCGTTCTCGGGCACCGCGAGTGTCGCGCGCGCCCTGAAGCGCTGGGGCTTCACGGTCGCGGCCGGCGACATCATGGAGTACGGCTACGTGCTGGCCCGCGCCGCCGTGGCCGTCTCCGATGCGCCCGCCGTCGGCGCGCTCGCCTCGCACCTGCGCCTCCGGCACCCCGGCCTCCCGGCCGTGCTCCGGCACCTGAACCGGCTGCCGCCGCGGCCCGCTTTCATCCACGAGCACTACTCGCCCGCGGGACACGCGGGTGCGCTCGCGGGCCGCATGTACTTCACGCCCGACAATGCCGCCCGCATCGATGCGGTGCGCACCGCGCTGCATGACTGGCGCGCGGCCCGTCTGGTCGATGACGACGCGCACGACCTGCTGCTGGCGGCACTCATCGAGGCCGCCGACCGCGTGGCCAACACCACCGGCGTGTACGCGGCCTTCGTCAAGAGCTGGCAGCCGAACGCGCTCCGGCCGCTGACGCTGCGGCTGCCGCCGAGCCCCGCGGGGCCGCGCGGCTGCGCGTACCGCGCCGATGCGCTCACGCTCGTGCGCGCCCGGCCCGGATGCGAGCTGCTCTACCTCGACCCGCCCTACAACAACCGGCAGTACGCGGGCTACTACCACATCCCGGAGGTGCTGGCGCTGGGCTGGTTCGACGGGCCGGTGCCGCTGCGCGGAAAGACCGGGCTGATCGCGGACGCACACAAGCGCAGCGACTGGAGCAGCAGCCGGCGCTGCGAGGCCGCGCTCGAAGAACTCGTGGCGGCGGCCGACTGCCGGCACATCGTGATGAGCTACAACGCCGAGGGGCTGATCCCGGAACCGACCATCGAGCGGGTGCTCAGGGCGGCGGGGCGGCGCGCCAGCTACCGCCGCTACCGGCGCAGCTACCGCCGGTATCGCTCCGATGCCGACAGCGAGACCCGCCGCTACCGCGGGGACCTGGTGGACGAATACCTGTACTGCGTGGACCGCGCCTGATCAGCCCGCGCGCCACACTCGCCACGCGGTCAGCAGCCACCCCGCGATCAGGCACAAACCGCCCACCGGGGTGATCGCGCCCAGCCAGCGCGGTCCGCCCAGCGCGATGGTGTAGAGCGTCGCGGCGAAGATGAAGGTGCCCGCCACCAGCAGCCACGCGCCCGCCTGGATGCCCGCCGCCGGCCAGCGGTCCGTGGCCCACGCCAGCGCCAGCAGGGCCAGCCCGTGATAGACCTGGTAGCGGACCGCGATCTCCCAGGTGTCCAGCCGGTCGGCGGGGATGCGCGCCTGCAGCGCGTGCGCCCCGAATGCGCCCGCCGCCACCCCCAGGCCGGCCAGCAGTGCGCCCAGCGCGAAGAAAGTCCTGGTCATGGGCGCAAGCTGGCCTGCCCGGCCGCTACCGGCAAGCACGGGCCCGGATCAGCGTTGCCCTGCGTGGCCGCCGGCGCCAGCGGGCTTTCGCCGGCGCCGCCGCCGGCTCATCGTGAGGCCATGAAACGACGTCTGGTCCGCCGCGTCCTGCTGCTGCTCCTGCTCGCTGCCGGCGCCGCGGTCTCGCTCAGGTGCTCCCCGGGCTACGTGCTGCGCGCGAGTATCGAGGAGGCCCGGATCCTGAGCCGGCGCCAGCCCATCGAGCGGGCCATTGCCGACCCGGCCACCAACGCGGAGGTCAGGCGCAAGCTGGGGCTCGTGCTCGACGCCCGGCAGTACGCCCACCGCCGGCTGGGCCTCGACACGGGTGAGAGCTTCACCACCTACTCCTGGGTGGAGCACGATACGCTGCTCATGGTCCTGAGCGCGGCCGAAGCGGACCGCTTCGTGCCCCATACCTGGTGGTTCCCGATCGTCGGCCGCGTGCCGTACAAGGGGTTCTTCAATTTCGCGCACGCTTACCGCGAGGCGGAGGAACTGCAGCAGGCCGGGTACGATACCTACGTCCGGCCGAGCGGCGCGTTCAGCACCCTCGGCTGGTTCAACGATCCCGTGCTCAACACCGTGCTGCGCTACCCGGAAGTGGCCCTGGCGAACACCGTGGTGCACGAACTGCTGCACAACACCATCTACCTGCCCGGCCAGGCCGCCTTCAACGAGAGCTTCGCCAACTTCGTGGGGGACCGGGGCGCCATCGACTTCTTCTGCACCCGCGATGGCGATTCCGCCCGCTCCTGCCGCCAGGCAGAGGACGACTGGCAGGACAACCTGCTCTACGGCGCGTTCCTGAGCGACCTGGTGGGGCGTCTCGAGGAGCTGTACGCGCGTCCGGACCTGGACCGCGCCGCCACGCTGGCCCAGAAGCAGCAACTGCTCGCGGACGCCCGCCGCCGCTTCGCCGCCGAGGTCCGGCCCCGCCTCCGCACTGGCGCCTACCGCAACTTCGAGCAGGCCCCGCTCAACAACGCCGTGCTCATCGGCATCCGGCTCTACTACCAGCGCCTGGACCTGTTCGA
>VEPF01000226.1:3267-8008 GCA_012027055.1 Gemmatimonadota bacterium
CGGGGGCCACACACGCCCGCTCATCCGCCGCGCCGGCCGGCCGGCGCCCATAGCCGGACTGCCGCACCGGCTCGGACCACGCGCCCCGCCTCGACGCTGGCTGCCGCCTCGTTTACTTTGTTCGGTTCACCGGTACCACCGATTGCGGGCATGAGCACGGAACTCGATTACGACCCGATCGCGGTCGAAACCAAGTGGCAGCAGCGCTGGGCGGAGCGCGGCACCAATACGCTTACCGACGGGCAGCTCCGGGACGCGGAGCGCCCGTTCTACAACCTGATGATGTTCCCCTACCCGTCGGCCGAAGGGTTGCACGTGGGGAACATGTACGCGTTCACCGGCGCCGACATCTACGGCCGCTGGAAGCGCCTGCAGGGCGAACAGGTGTTCGAGCCGATCGGCTTCGATGCCTTCGGCATCCACTCGGAGAATTTCGCGCTCCGCATGGGCACGCACCCCATGCAGCTGATCCCGAGCAACATCCGCAACTTCACGCGCCAGCTCAAGCGGATCGGCGCGATGTACGACTGGAATCACACCGTCGATACCACCGATCCCGAGTACTACCGCTGGACGCAGTGGCTCTTCCTGCAGCTCTTCAAGGCCGGCCTGGCCGAGAAGAAGCAGGCGCCCGTCAACTGGTGCCCGTCGTGCAAGACCGTGCTCGCCAACGAGCAGGTGATCGGCGGCGCATGCGAGCGGTGCGGCACCGTCGTCGAGCAGCGCACGCTCTCGCAGTGGTTCTTCCGGATCACCCGCTACGCGGAACGGCTGCTGGACAACCTGCGCTGGATCGACTGGTCGGAGACCACCCGCAAGGCCCAGGAGAACTGGATCGGCAGGAGCGAGGGCGCCGAGCTGCGCTTCACGGTCGCCTCGCCCTGGCGCGCGAGCGCCGGCAGCGCCGCGGCGACCGCGGTCGATGAGGCGCGTGCGTACCACGCGTCGCACCCGGAGAACGGCGGCTACGAGCAGCACCTGGAGATCCCGGTCTTCACCACCCGCGCGGACACCATCTTCGGCGCCACCTTCCTGGTGCTGGCGCCCGAGCACCCGGTGGTGGCCTGGGTCACCACTCCCGAGCGGGCCGGCGAAGTGGCCGCATACCGGGAGCGGGCTGCGGCCATGGACCTGGTCACGCGCAAGAAGACCGACAAGGAAAAGACCGGTGTGTCCACCGGCGGGTATGCCACCAACCCCGCGACCGGCGAACGGATCCCGATCTGGATCGCGGACTACGTGCTGATGGAGTACGGCACGGGCGCCATCATGGCCGTACCCGGTCACGACCAGCGCGACTTCGAGTTCGCCCGTCAGTTCGGCCTCGGGATCCGGCGGGTGGTCGCCGGCCCGGGCGAGTCGGCCGCGACTCCGCTCGACGAGGCCTACATCGGCGAGGGCACGCTGGTGAACTCGGGCGACTTCGACGGCATGCCCACCGAGCAGTCGCGCCACGCGCTCACCATGTGGCTGGCGGAGCGAGGCGCGGGTGAGCCGCGCGTGAACTACCGCCTGCACGACTGGTGCATCTCCCGCCAGCGCTACTGGGGTCCACCCATCCCGGTCATCTACTGCGACGCCTGCGGCACCGTGCCCGTACCCGAAAGCGACCTCCCGGTGCGCCTGCCGCTCGTCGACAACTACAAGCCGGACGAGAGCGGTATCAGCCCGCTCGCCCGCGCCGAGGATTGGTACCGCGTCGCATGCCCGCAGTGCGGCGGCCCGGCGAGGCGCGAGACGGATGTGAGCGACACCTTCCTCGACAGCGCCTGGTACTTCCTGCGCTATCCGTCTGCGCACCGGGCCGATACGCCCTTCGACCGCGAGCTCACGAAGAAGTGGCTGCCGGTCAACATGTACATCGGCGGCGAAGAGCACGCCGTGCTGCACCTGCTGTACGCGCGCTTCATCACCATGGCCCTGCGCGATCTCGGCCTGGTCGACTTCGAGGAGCCTTTCCTCACCTTCCGCAAGCACGGCCTGCTCATCAAGGAAGGCTCCAAGATGTCGAAGAGCCGCGGCAACGTGGTGATCCCCGACCAGTACATCGAGAAGTGGGGCGCGGACACGTTCCGCACCTACCTCATGTTCCTCGGGCCGTACCAGGAAGGCGGCGACTTCCGCGACCAGGGACTGCAGGGACCGTACGGCCTGCTGAACCGCCTCTGGGACTCGATCGTACCGCTGGACCGGCTCGGCACGGACCCGGCCCCGGAAGCGCTCGAACGCAAGCTGCACCAGACCATTCGCAAGGTCACCGAGGACATCGCGGCTCTGCGCTACAACACCGCCATTGCCGCGCTCATGGAGTACCTGAATGCGGTCCGCGAGGGCGGCCGGAAGGTGAACCGCGCCGAGGTGGAGCCCATGGTGCCCCTGCTCGCTCCGTTCGCCCCGCACATCGCCGAGGAGCTGTGGGAGCGGCTCGGTCATGAGGGCGGCATCTTCAGTGGGCACAACTGGCCGGCGTTCGACGAGGACAAGGCCCGCGACGCAGCCGTTGAGGTGGCGGTGCAGGTGAATGGCAAGCTGCGCGCCCGCCTCATGCTGCCCGCGGGCACCGGCGAGGACGTGGCGCGGGCAGCCGCGCTGGCGGATGAGAACGTCCGGCGCCACATGGGCAACCTGACGGTGCGCAAGGCCATCTACGTGCCCGACCGGCTGCTCAACCTGGTAGTGGGCTGACGCTCGGGCCGGCGCGCCCGGCCCGAGCGCAGGATCGGGTGCTCCGGATGGCCTTTTCGGGGGGCTCCGACGCGGCCGGGAGCCCGGTTTTCGGCGTTGACGGGCGGGGCAGCCGCCGTTAGTATAGGAGTCTCGACGCGGGGTGGAGCAGTCTGGTAGCTCGTCGGGCTCATAACCCGGAGGTCGCGGGTTCAAATCCCGCCCCCGCTATCGTGGGAGAGGGACTTCCCTGGCAGATCCGGAGAGTTCATGAACGCGGACGCGCACCTTGGTACGCGACGCACCGCCAGCGCGGTTCGCGCCGGCCGGGACGTGGACTCTTGGCCGGGGCGAGCGGGACGGGACTGACGCGACGGTTTCGCGCCCCCTTGCCCGCTGCCCGCGCCGCTGACCGCCGCGCGGGTTTTTAGTCGGCAGGCAGGACGTTCGGCCAGGTAGCTCAGTTGGTAGAGCACACGACTGAAAATCGTGGTGTCGACAGTTCAATTCTGTCCCTGGCCACTCGAATACGCCCGTAGCTCAATTGGTAGAGCACCGGTCTCCAAAACCGGGGGTTGCAGGTTCGAGTCCTGCCGGGCGTGCTGCGGACCCGGGCAGGGCGTTGCGCCGGTGCTGGTGAGATCTGGCGCCGACCGGCGTGGGTTCAGCTGGTTTATATGGGGCGCACCGCCCGGAGGGCGTTGCGCCGGTGCTGGTGAGATCTGGCGCCGACCGGCGTGGGTTCAGCTGGTTTATATGGGGCGCACCGCCCGGAGGGCGTTGCGCCGGTGCTGGTGAGATCTGGCGCCGACCGGCGTGGGTTCAGCTGGTTTATATGGGGCGCACCGCCCGGAGGGCGTTGCGCCGGTGCTGGTGAGATCATCGCTGTTTGAGTGGTAGGAGCTGGTTGGGCTGAACTGCCCCCATCGTCTAGTGGCCAAGGACATCTGGTTCTCAGCCAGAAAACCGGGGTTCGATCCCCCGTGGGGGTATGGACAGGCAGGAGCTGCTCGCGTAGCTCAGTGGTAGAGCACTCCCTTGGTAAGGGAGAGGTCATGGGTCCAATCCCCATCGCGAGCTCTGAAGCACGGCGCCTGGCGGTTGCGGGAGGGCGCGGAGACCGGCGGAGGCCGGTGCGTGAGGTGTCGGGCCGGGGATCGAGGCCCCCATCGTCTAACGGTTAGGACGCCAGGCTTTCAATCTGGTAACCGGGGTCCGACTCCCCGTGGGGGCGTAGGCGCAGTAGAGAGCGGTCGCGGGCATAGCTCAGTTGGTAGAGCGTCTGCTTGCCATGCAGAAGGTCGCCGGTTCGAGTCCGGTTGCCCGCTCTCGCAGGTAGGGGCCGAATGGTCCCTTGGGGGCTGTAGCTCAGCTGGTTAGAGCGCCGCACTGTCACTGCGGAGGCCGAGGGTTCGAGTCCCTTCAGTCCCGTCGTCGGACAGCAGCTGGTTGACAATTCGGGTCGGGAAGCGCCTCACGGGGCGCCGGTACGGGGCTGTAGCTCAGTTGGGAGAGCGCTGCAATCGCACTGCAGAGGTCAGGGGTTCGACTCCCCTCAGCTCCATGGTGATGTTACCATCACCAACGCGAGAACTGCTCGGATGGCGGAAATGGCAGACGCGCAGGATTCAGGATCCTGTGGGGGTAACCTCGTGGGGGTTCAAGTCCCCCTCCGAGCATTCTTTCTCGCACCGCCCACGTGCTGAAATTGGTATACAGGCTGGTTTGAGGGACCAGTGCCAGAAATGGCGTGCAGGTTCGAGTCCTGTCGTGGGCATCGTGACGCCCCAGGCTGTTGACGCACGCGGGACGCCCGGAGGCGGCCCGCCCAGCCCGCGCCAGCGTCACCCGCGAAGGTGAGCGGGCTGCGCCGGGCTTCACGGCGCCCATAGCTCAATTGGATAGAGCACCTGACTACGGATCAGGAGGTTTGAGGTTCGAGTCCTCATGGGCGCACTCCGGCAGGTGGGGTACCGAAGCGGCTAACCGGGACAGACTGTAAATCTGTTGGCCTCTGGCCTACGAAGGTTCGAATCCTTCCCCCACCACTTCCGTCCCGCCCGCGCGGCGCTCACCC
>VEPF01000151.1:0-2173 GCA_012027055.1 Gemmatimonadota bacterium
GGCTCTCGATGATCTCGCCGATGCCGCCGGTGAGCTTCTTCTGCGGCTTGGCCATCAGGCCGCGCATGCCGGCCAGCTGGCGCATCTGGTCGCGGTTACCGCGGGCGCCCGAGTTCATCATCATGAACACCGGGTTGAAGCCCTGGTTGGAGCGCTCCAGGCGCTTCACCATCGCGTCCGCGACGTCGTTGTTGGCGTGCGTCCAGGTGTCGATCACCTTGTTGTAGCGCTCGCCGTTCGAGATCACGCCGTTCTGGTAGGCGCGCGTGAAGCGGGACACCTCCTCATCCGCGTCCTTCAGGATCGACTCCTTCTCGTTCGGGATCTCCAGGTCCACCAGCCCCACCGAGATCCCGCCCAGCGTCGCGTACCGGAAACCGAACTCCTTGAGCGCGTCCAGGAACTCGGTAGTCCGGCGCAGGCCAACCGTCCGGTAGGCCTGGAAGATGATCTCGCCCAGTTCCTTCTTGCCCATCGTGATGTTCGCGAAACCCAGCTCGACCGGCACAGCCGAGTTGAAGATCACGCGACCCACCGTGGTGCGGATCCACCGGCCCGGACGCTCCTCCTGCTCGGGTTCGTCCGGACGGCGCCGCTCGTCCCAGAACCAGCACGCCGTGGCGAAGCGCACCTGCCCGAGCGCCAGCGCCGTCTCGGCCTCGGCGGCCCGGCCGAAACGCGGCGCCTTGGCGAACACCTGCTCCAGCGCTCGGTTGGCCTGCTCCTTCCGCTCCCGGCTGGCCCGGGCTGCGTTCAGCACTTCCTCCGCGTCCTGCATCGCGAGCGGGGCCTTGGTCAGGTAGTAGCAGCCGATGACCATGTCCTGCGACGGCGAGGCCACGGGCCGGCCGTTGGAGGGCAGCAGGATGTTGTTGCTCGAGAGCATCAGCACCCGCGCCTCCAGCTGTGCCTCGAAGCTGAGCGGCACGTGTACGGCCATCTGGTCGCCATCGAAGTCGGCGTTGAAGGCCGCGCACACCAGCGGATGGATGCGGATGGCCTTGCCCTCCACCAGCACCGGCTCGAAGGCCTGGATGCCGAGGCGGTGCAGCGTGGGCGCGCGGTTGAGCAGCACGGGATGATCCTTGATGATCTCCTCGAGCACCTCGTACACCTTCGGGTCGTCGCGCTCCACCAGTTTCTTGGCGCGCTTGACCGTCTCCGCTTCGCCCCGCTTCTCCAGCTCGTGGATGATGAACGGCTTGAACAGTTCCACCGCCATGAGCTTGGGCAGGCCGCACTGGTGCAGCTTGAGCTCCGGTCCGACCACGATGACCGAGCGGCCGGAATAGTCCACGCGCTTGCCCAGCAGGTTCTGCCGGAACCTGCCCTGCTTGCCCTTCAGCATGTCCGACAGCGACTTGAGCGGGCGCTTCCCGCGGCCGCGGATCGCCTTGCTGCGCCGGCCGTTGTCGAAGAGCGCGTCCACCGCCTCCTGCAGCATCCGCTTTTCGTTGCGCAGGATCACCTCGGGCGCGCGCATTTCCATCAGTTTCTTCAACCGGTTGTTGCGGTTGATCACGCGCCGGTAGAGATCGATGAGGTCCGACGTGGCGAACCGGCCGCCGTCGAGCGGGACCAGCGGACGGAGGTCCGGCGGGATCACCGGGATCACGTCCATGATCATCCACTCGGGGCGGTTGCGCGCCTCGGGCGAACTGCCGCTGTTACGGATCGCGTCGATGACCTTGAGCCGCTTCAGCTTCATCTTCTTGCGATGCTGCGAGGTCTCGGTCGCGACCTCGGAGCGCAGCTGGGCGGCCAGGCGGTCAATGCCGCGCAGGTCCCGGTTCCGATCATCCAGGTGCTTGTCCGAGGCGTCCAGCTGCCGGAGCAGCGTGCGGATCGCGTCCGCGCCGATCTCGGCCTTGAAGGTAGTGTCGCCTTCCTCGCGGGCCTTGATGCGCAGCTCGTAGTACTGATCCTCATCGAGCAGCTGCTGGTAACGCACGTCCTGCTTACCCGGATTCACGACCGCGTAGCTCGCGTAGTAGATCACCTTCTCCAGGTCCCGCAGGGTCATGCCCAGCAGGTAGCCCATCTGGCTCGGCAGCGTCTTGAAGAACCAGATGTGCGCGACCGGCACGGCCAGCTCGATGTGGCCCATGCGCTCGCGCCGGACCTTGGAGAGCGTGACCTCGACGCCGCACATGTCGCTGATGAGGCCACGGAA
>VEPF01000151.1:2183-7977 GCA_012027055.1 Gemmatimonadota bacterium
CCGGCGTGAAGGAGCGGTAGTTGATGGTCTCCGGCTTGGTGACTTCGCCATACGACCAGCCGCGGATCTCCTCCGGCGAAGCGATCTTCAGTTGGATGAAGTCGAAGTCGCTGGACCGGGGTTCGCGCGTGCGCGGGAAATCGATCATCGCTATTCCTCCCGCCCGAGCGTGACGCTCAGGCCCAGACTCTGCAGCTCTTTCACGAGCACGTTGAACGACTCCGGTATGCCCGGCTCCGGCAGGTTCTCGCCCTTCACGATCGCTTCGTAGACGCGCGACCGGCCGGAGACGTCGTCCGACTTCACAGTCAGGATTTCCTGCAGCGTGTGCGCGGCGCCGTAGGCCTCCAGCGCCCACACCTCCATCTCGCCGAAACGCTGCCCGCCGAACTGCGCCTTGCCGGCGAGCGGCTGCTGCGTGACCAGCGAGTAGGGCCCGATGGAACGGGCGTGAATCTTGTCATCGACCAGGTGCGAGAGCTTGAGCATGTAGATCATGCCCACCGTGATCGGGTGCTCGAAACGCTCGCCGGTGCGGCCGTCCCGCAGCCAGATCTTGCCGTACGGCGTGAGCCCGATCGAGGTCAGGAACTCGATGACCGCGTCATCCAGCCCCTCCTTCAGGCTCTTCTTGCCGGCCAGGGCCGCGATCGCCGGGAATAGCTGCTCGCCGGCACCCTCGGCACGGGCGACCAGCTCGGTGCGGGCGGCCACCAGGTAGCGGGCCAGCTCCTCGAGCTTGTCGCGGACCGGCTGCGGCACGCTCCGGTCGAGGTAGGCGTCCAGCGACTTGCCCAGTCCGGTCGGCGTGCCGTTCTTGCTCGGGGTGACCGATGGCAAGCCTTCGTTGATGCGGTACATGGCCTTCAGCATCTGCTCGGACTCGGCCTTCCCGAACCCCGGGAAGGGAGTCGTGATGCCGTTGGCGTGATGCGCCCAGCGCAGGCCCGCGATCTTCATGAGGGCGCCGATCTCATCCTCGGACGCGCCCTGGAAGACCGGGGTCTTGGCCTCGAAGCCGAACATCCGGCAAACCCAGCCCAGATGCGTTTCCAGGATCTGCCCCACGTTCATGCGGCTGGGCACGCCCAGCGGATTGAGCACGATGTCGACGGCCGTGCCGTCCGGCAGGAAGGGCATGTCTTCTTCCGGCACGATCCGGGCGACGATGCCCTTGTTGCCGTGCCGTCCGGCCATCTTGTCGCCGACGCTGACCTTGCGCTTCTCCGCGATGTAGACCTTGACCAGCTGCACCACGCCGGGCGAGAGCTCATCCGGCTGGAACACCTTGTCGATCTGCTCCTCGGTCCGCTCACGCACTTTCTCGATGCGCGACTTGGCTTCGGTGATCACCCGCCGGATCCGGTCGTTGGACTCGCGATTCTGCACCTTGAGCGTGGTCAGGTCGACCTCGGTCAGGTCGAGCGCCGCCAGCACATCGGGCGTCAGCTGCGTGCCCTCGTCCAGGTACGGCTCCACGGTGCCGCGCTTGAGCATGAGCGTGACGGTGTGGCCCGCCAGCAGCTCCTTCAGCTCCTCGTCGCGCGCCTCGCTGATGCGGTGGATCTCCTCGCGCTCGTAGGTGCGCAGGCGGCCGATCCGGTCGCCCCGCTCCTTCTCGAGCAGCGTGTCATCGATGCGGCGGCTGAACACCTTCACGTCGATGATGGTGCCTTCCATGCCCGGCGGCACCTTCAGCGACGAATCCTTCACGTCTTTCGCCTTCTCACCGAAGATCGCGGTCAGCAGCTTCTCCTCGGGGGAAAGCTCGGTCTCGCCCTTGGGCGTGATCTTGCCGACCAGGATGTCCCCGGCCTTGACCCGGGCGCCGATGCGCACGATGCCGCGCTCATCCAGGTGCGTGAGCGATTCCTCCGCCACGTTCGGGATCTCGCGCGTGATCTCCTCCATGCCCCGCTTGGTGTCGCGGACGTGGAGCTCCAGCTCCTGGATATGGATGGAGGTGTAGACGTCGTCCTTCACCATCCGCTCCGAGAGCACGATCGCGTCCTCGAAGTTGTGGCCGTACCAGGGCATGAAGGCCACCAGCACGTTACGGCCCAGGGCCAGTTCGCCCTGTTCCGTGGATGCGCCGTCGGCAATGATCTCGCCCTGTGCCACGTACTGCCCCTGGTTCACCAGCGGCCGCTGGTTGATGGCCGTGTCCTGGTTGGTGCGCCAGTACTTCTTCAGCCGGTACCGGTCGAACTGGGCCAGCTTGGCCAGCGGTTCGTCGCTCTTGTTGCCGGCGGAACCGGTGTCGATGATGATCTCGTCCGCCGTGACCCGCTGGACGATGCCGCCGCGCCGGGCCAGGATCACCGCGCCCGAGTCGCGCGCCACCTTCTCCTCCAGCCCGGTGCCCACTACGGGCGCGGCCGGATAGAGCAGGGGCACCGCCTGCCGCTGCATGTTGGAGCCCATGAGCGCGCGATTCGCGTCATCGTGCTCCAGGAACGGAATCAGGGCCGCCGCCACCGACACCAGCTGATCGGGCGCCACGTCCATGGCGTCGATCTGGTCGGGCGAGGCGAGCGGGAAATCGCCCCGGACGCGGCACAGCACGAACTCGTTGCGGGACGTGCCGTCCTCGTTCAGCGGGGCGTTCGCCTGCGCCACCATCATGTGCTCTTCGGCGTTCGCATCCAGCCAGAGGATCTCATCCGTGACCTGACCGTTCACCACCTTGCGGTACGGGGTCTCGATGAAGCCCAGGTCGTTGATGCGCGCGTACGTAGTGAGCGACGTGATCAGCCCGATGTTCGGACCTTCCGGCGTCTCAATCGGGCACATGCGCCCGTAGTGCGAGTAGTGCACGTCCCGGACCTCGAACCCGGCGCGCTCGCGCGTCAGGCCGCCCGGCCCGAGCGCCGACAGGCGGCGCATGTGGGTCAGCTCTGCCAGCGGATTGGTCTGGTCCATGAACTGGCTGAGCTGGCTGGAGCCGAAGAACGCCTGGATCACGGCGCTCACGGTGCGCGCGTTCACCAGGTCGTCGATGTTCATCTTGTCGACGTCCGTGGTGATCGACATGCGTTCTTTCACCAGGCGGGCCATGCGCGACAGGCCGACCGAGAACTGGTTGGCGATCAGCTCGCCGACGCTCCGCACCCGGCGGTTGCCCAGGTGGTCGATGTCGTCGACGTAGCCGCGTCCTTCGTTCAGGTCGATCAGGTAGCGGATGATGGCGATGAAGTCTTCCTGCGTGAGCACGGTGTGCCCCGCCGGCATGTCCACGCCCAGGCGCTGGTTGATCTTGTAGCGGCCGACCCGCCCCAGATCGTAACGCTTGGGGTTGAAGAAGATGCGCTCGAGCGCCAGGCGCGCGGTCTCGATGTTCGGCGGGTCACCCGGCCGCAGCAGCGAGTAGATCGCGCGTAGCGCGTCTTCCTCGTTCTCGGTCGGGTCCTTGCGCAGGGTGTTCTTCAGGAGCGGGCTTTCTCCGCTCCGGCCCTCGACCCCACTCGTGAACACCTGCACCCTGGTGACGCCGGCGCGACGCAGGCGGTTGTACAGGTCGATGGTCAGCTCCTCCGCGATCTCAGCGATCACCTCGCCGGTCTCGGGATCGACCACCTCTTCGGCCACGAGCGAGCCCAGGACGTCGCGGCGCTGCGACTTCGGATCGGTGATCTCATCGGTGAGGTCCTGCTCGCGGGCCGTGTAGAACAGGCGCAGGATACCCTCGTCCGTGCCGTAGCCGAAGGCGCGCAGCAGCGCGGTCGCCGGGAACTTCTTCTTCTTGTCGATGTGGACGTAGATCACGTCGTGGATGTCCACCGTGAACTCGACCCACGAGCCGCGGAACGGGATGATCCGGGCGCTGAAGAGCTTGGAGCCGTGCGGGTGCACGGTCTCCTCGAAGACCACGCCCGGCGAGCGGTGCAGCTGGCTGACGATCACCCGCTCGGAACCGTTGATGATGAACGTGCCCAGATCGGTGAGCAGCGGCAGGTCCCCGAGATAGACCTCCTTCTCGATGATGTCCTTGGGCCGCCGTTCGCCATCCTCGACATCCTCCCACACCACCAGCCGCAACGTGGACTTGAGCGGCGCGGCATACGTCATGTCGCGCTCGATGCACTCCTCCACGCTGTACTTCGGCTCGCCCAGGGAATACGTGACGAACTCCAGGGAGAAGCGGTTGTTCACGTCGGTGATGGGGAACACCTCGTGGAACACGCGCTCCAGCCCGACGTCCTCGGGTTCGGCATCGATCGGGTGCGTCTTCAGCAGGTTGCTGAAGGCCCGGATCTGTACGTCCAGCAGGTTCGGCATGGCCATGCCGCCAGGCAGCTTGGACAGGCTGACCGATGGCACGCGCGCGGCCAGGCCGCCGCGGGCCGCGCCCGCCGTGCCATTCCCGGCGCCGCCGTTGCCGGCCGCGCCGTTCTCAGGCTTCTTGGTAGCCAAGCCGGGTATCCTCCTCAGGCTGCCGGCCGTGGTCGCCCGGCATCATACCGGCGCACGACACGACCGGCGCTTCCTTTCCGCGGGTACCGTGCCCCGGGAATGAAGCGCAGAAACCCCCGGCTGCCCTCGGGCAGCGGGGAGAGTTCGAACATGTACTGAAATCGCTGAACGGCTCGTCCCAGCATCAACACCCCGTCGCCTGAAGTCCACCGCCTCCCCGTCGCCACCACGACCGCGGGAGCGGGGCGACTCGGCACGCGGCCGCATCGCCCGGCGACTCCCGGCGCCGCCCGTGGGCGGCGCCGGACCCGGTGGCTACTTCAGCTCGACGGTCGCGCCCTGCTCCTCGAGCTTGGCCTTGATCTGGTTGGCCTCGTCCTTCGACACGCCCTCCTTGACCGCCTTGGGCGGGTTGTCGACCAGGTCCTTGGCTTCCTTCAGACCGAGGGCCGTGATCTCGCGGACGACCTTGATGACCTGGATCTTCTTGGCACCGGCCTCCTTGAGGATGACGTCGAACTCGGTCTTCTCCTCGACTGCCGGAGCCGCCGCGCCGGCGCCCGCACCCGGAGCCGCCGCCGGAGCCGCCATCACGGCCGTTACCCCGAACTTCTCCTTGAACGCCTCGACGAACTCCGCGAGCTCGAGGACGGTCATGTTGCCGATGGCGTCGAGCAGCTGTTCCTTGTTAGCCATTGTCGCTTCTTCCTCTGACACGGATGTAAGGGTGTAGTTGGCGCTCGTTTACGCTTCTTCCCGCGACGTACGCAGCGCATCAAGCAATCCCGCGAACTCATACAGCCTGGCCTGCAGCACGTAGGCCAGCTGGGCCAGCGGCGCCTCCAGCGCGCCGGCCAGTTCCGCCAGGAGCTGCTCGCGGGGCGGCAGCGTGGCAAGGCGGGTCACTTCCTGCGGACCCACCGCACGACGCTCGACAATGCCGGCCTTCACGGTCGGCTTGTTGTCGTGTTCTCTCGCGAAGTCCGAGAGCACCTTCGCGGCCGCGATCGCATCGTTGCGGCCGATCACCAGCGCGGTCGGACCCTTGAAGAACTGCCCGATGTCGGGCAGCTCCAGCCCGGCCAGCGCCCGCTCGGCCAGCGTGTTCTTGACGACTATGCACTCCACGCCTGCGTTGCGCAGGCGCGCGCGCAGGTCCGTGATCTTCTTTACCGACAGACCGGTGAAGTCGGTCAGGTAGAAGGCACTGGCGCCGCCGAGCTTGCCGGCCAGGTCGGTAACGATCTGCTGCTTGTCCTGTACTTTCATCGTGCGCCTGCCCGACGATAGAGGTTGGGGTCGATGCGGATCCCCGGCCCCATGGTGCTGGACACCGTCGCGCTCTTGATGTAGGTGCCCTTGGACGCGGACGGCTTCGCGC
>VEPF01000450.1:0-1336 GCA_012027055.1 Gemmatimonadota bacterium
CGGCGGGGGCGGCATCAGTGTCGGGCCGGACCGGCGCTACCTGACCGTGTCCGAGTTCGAGAGCGACAGCTGGGTGGCCAACCTGCGGTACTGAACGCAACCCGACCGCTGCCGACGGGAAGCTGCCCTCACAACGACCCTTGACACGGACCCGACCGATGCGCAGACCGCTCATTGCCCTGGTGGCGGGCAACATCCTCGCCGCGCCGGCCTGTGCTCCTGACACCCCTGCCCGGGCGGCAGGCGGATGGCAAACCCTGGCCAGCGAGCCGCGCGCCGCCGCGGCGGCCGACAGCCTAATCACGAACACGCTGAACGAGCAGCGGCTGCTGGCGATCTCGGTGGCCGAGGTGCAGGACAGCGGCATCGTCTACTCGCGGGTGGCGGGCGAGGTCGCGGCTGGCATCCCGGCCGACACGGGCACCGTGTTTCGCGCGGCGTCGCTCGGCAAGCCGGTCTTCGCGTACCTGGTGCTGCGGCTCGCGGACCAGGGCCTGATCGCGCTCGACAGTCCCGTCGTGAACTACCTGCCGCGCCCGCTCGCGAGCTATGAGCATTACACTGCGCTGGCCGCGGACCCGCGGCACCGCGCGCTCACTGCCCGCCGCATCCTCAGCCAGCAGAGCGGGCTGCCCAACTGGAACCGGCAGGGGCCGGTGCCGCTGCTCGCGGAGCCGGGAACGGTGTTCTGGTATTCCGGCGAAGGTTACATGCTCCAGCAGCTGGTCCTGGAGGAGCTGACGGGCAGGTCGATCAACGACCTGGTGCGGGAGCAGGTGTTCGAGCCGCTCGGCATGGCCAACAGCAGCTACCTCTGGGAGCCGCGCTTCGACGGCCGGTTCTCGGTCGACACGCTGCTGGCGCAGCACCCGATCCTCCAGCGGTCCCGCGACCGTGCCGAGGTGGCGGGCTCGCTGCTCACCAACGCGGCGGACTACGCCCGCTTTCTCCTGGCCGTGCTGCAGGGCCGCGGCCTCAGCGAGGCCGGCCGGGCCGCGCTGCTCACCCCGCAGGTGACCATCACCTCGCGGTCGCTGTTCAGCATGCCCGGCACCGACAGCGCGGGGGCAGCGAAGGCGCTGGGGCTCGCGTGGACGGTGGGCTGGGGGCGGATGGAGACGTCGCAGGGACCGGCGCTCTTCCACGTGGGCCGCGAGGATGGGTGCGAGAACTACGCGGTGGCGTTCCTCGACCGCGGCACGGCATTCGTGGTATTGAGCGCCACGCCCGTCGGCCACGAGGGCACGTTCACCGCGGCACTGGTCGATGCACTCATCGGCGACGGCTCGCAGCCGCTGGAGTGGCTGGAGTACCGCTGACCGAAGCCCGGGGCTAG
>VEPF01000450.1:1346-3254 GCA_012027055.1 Gemmatimonadota bacterium
GCCGGGGGCTGCGCTGGCGCCTGGCGCGGGCCCAGCCCCGTTACCGCCCCCCACGCAGCTACTGCCTCACGCGGCCGGCGCCGCCCCCGCGAGCCGGTTCCGTGCCTGCACCATCAACAGGCCGAGCACGAACAGCCAGGCGAAGCCTGCCAGCCACAGCAGCTCCAGGACCGGGCCGGGTGACAGCAGGACCTCGCCTGCGATCTCCAGGACCCCGATCAGCACGCCCAGGAGTCCGAACCAGCGCGGGAACGCGGCTTCCCGGCTCACCGCCAGGGCCGCCGCGGCCAGGCCGAGCCAGCACAGCATCCGGCCGGCAGCCGCCATGGCCGCCACCCCCCAGACGGGGTGCGGGATGCCCCCCTCGTTCGGCACCACGCCCGTCGCCATGAAGGTCCACTCGGTGGCCGAGCCGGCCAGGTAGCCGACCGTGCCGGGAATCACCGCGGCCGCGGCCAGCAGGGCCCAGCCGGCCTGGTCCGTCCCGGCGAAGTGGAACGCCAGCGCGAACAGCGCGGTCAGCATGAAGGCTGCGGCGGCGTAGAACGCCACCAGCGACAGCTTCCACGCGAAGACCTTCGTCGCCGCTATGGGAGTGGCCGCCTGGTCGGGCTGTATCATCACCCCGACCACCATCAGGACTGTGGCCAGGGCCAGGAGGGCGCCGGCGATCAGGTACGTCGAGGGCTTGAGACGCATGGAGTCGCCTCCGGGGAGGTTGTCGTGACGCGCCGGGAGCGGTATCCCGGCAAAGCATCAAGCCGCACGCGCCCGATGGCGGACCGCGACGGCTCGAATCCCGGCTCCGGCGGCAGTGCTGTGAAACGATCGTGGCAGGCTCTCTACGATGCCCCGGCAGCACCCGCGAGGCAAGACACACACTCTGGCCACCCGGCGGGCGGCGACCTATCGTAGATGCGGCCACCGCACGGGAGCGGGCCATGGCCGATCTGCTGGATCGCCTGCAGGCTACGCTGGCGGACAGGTACCGGCTCGAACGCGAGCTGGGCGCGGGGGGGATGGCCACGGTCTATCTCGCCCGCGACCTCAAGCACGACCGCGACGTCGCGCTCAAGGTACTGCGCTCCGAGCTGGTGGCCGTGCTCGGCGCCGAGCGCTTCCTGGCCGAGATCCGCATCACCGCCCGGCTCGACCATCCGCACATCCTGACGCTCATCGATTCGGGTGAAGCCGGCGGCCTGCTCTACTACGTGCTGCCTTACGTGCACGGCGAATCGCTGCGCGCGCGGCTGGAGCGGGAGAAGCAGCTGGGCATCGAGGAGGCGCTGCGCATCACCCGGCAGGTGGCGAGCGCGCTGGAGCACGCGCACGGGCAGGGCGTGATCCACCGCGACATCAAGCCGGAGAACATCCTGCTGTTCGAGGGCGAGGCGATGCTGGCGGACTTCGGCATCGCGCTGGCCGTGCGCGAGGCGGGTGGCAACCGGCTCACGGAGACCGGGCTCTCGCTGGGCACGCCGCAGTACATGAGCCCGGAGCAGGCCACGGGTGACCGCGTCATGGATGCGCGGAGCGATGTCTATTCGCTGGCGGCCGTGCTCTACGAGATGCTGGCCGGCGAGCCGCCCATCACGGGCCCGACCGTGCAGGCGGTGATCGCCAAGCTGCTGACCGAGCGGCCGGTGCGGCTCGGCACACTGCGTGATACCGTGCCGGAGCGGCTCGAGGCGGTGGTGGCGAAGGCGCTCGCCAAAGTGCCGGCGGACCGCTATCCGAGCGCGGCGTCCTTCAGCGCGGCGTTGGCGGCAGCGGAGGCTCCGGCCGGGCGCAGGCGTTCGAAGCAGTGGTGGCTGGTCTCGGCAGTGCCGGCGATCGCGCTCGCGGGGATAGCCATCGCCGTGCTGGCGGTCCGCGGCCGCCGGCCGGCAACCGTGCGTGAGCTGGAGC
>VEPF01000450.1:3264-7967 GCA_012027055.1 Gemmatimonadota bacterium
CTGCACGGAGGACATCGTCGTGCAGGATGTCGGCGGCGCGGGAGCCGCGACGGTGATCCGCGGGGCGGCGGGCATCTACGAGATCCTGTGGACGCCCGATGGCCGCTACCTGGTGTTCGACGCCTCGTTCGGGCCGGGTCGCTGGGGAGTATTCAGTGTCCCGTCGCTGGGCGGCGAGCCGCTCTTCCTGGGCTGCTGCTTCGGCCACATGGTGCCGGGCGGCGATACCGTGCTGGTGAGCGGGCAGCCCACCGTCGGTGATTCGCTGCGCATGCTGCGCTGGGTGACGGCCGCTGATGGCGTGGTGCGGGACAGCCTCGGCGTCCCGCTCGCGGGGGTTGCGGACCTGTATGCATACGCCTTTCCGGGTGGGCAGCATCTCATGCTCGGCAAGGCGCTGTGGGGCAGCATCACGATCTCCGTGACGGACCGGAACGGACGCGGCATCGACTCCCTGCACCTGGGCCAGCCCAGCGACAATCCCTACCTGTTCCAGTTCGACGTGTCTCCGGACGGCAGTTCCATCCTGGCCGCGCTGCCGCGCGACAACATGCCCGGCCTGTTCGATGTCCTCTCGTACCGGGTGGCGCGGGACGGGCGCATCGCGCGCAAGCCGGACACGCTGCTGCGCCAGCTCCCGGCGCTCGCAGGCGTCTCGTTCGCGCCCAACGGCATGCTGGCCTTCGCGGGCGGCCAGGAGGAGCACGTCCTCTGGGCGCTCCGCCGGGACTCGCCGGCGAGCATGCGGTTCCAGGAGCGCCAGCTGCTGTCGGTTACCGGCGCCCTGAGTGCGCGGATATCGCCGGAAGGCGAGCGCGTGCTGCTGCTGCGCGGCGTCACCGGTGGCGAGCGGCTGTTGACGCAGCTGTCGCTGATACCGTTCGATGGCGGACCGGAACGGCAGCTCGGCCCGCCGCAGGACATCGTCGATGCGGACTGGCTCCCCGACGGCACGGGTGTACTGCTGGGCGTCAGGCGGGAGGCCGACAGCGTGGCGGCGGTGCAGTTCGACGTCGCCTCGGGCCGCTCGACGACGGTCGCGACGTTTGCCGCGCGCGAGTTTCTCAACCAGCGTCCCGTTCCGGGAGGCGGGCTCCTGGTAATCGCGCGGTCGGAACGCGAGCTGCGCCGGGTCGGCGTGCCCGGCCTGGCGGACACCACCTTCCGCCCGCCGCCCGGGATGTGGCACTTCCTGCACTTCGATCCCTCGCCGGACGGGCGGGCCTTCGTGTCGGCCGGTTGGACCCCCGGGTGGGACACCGTCGTGGTCCACCGCGTCTCGCTGACTGCCGGCCGTGCCACGCGCCTGGCGAGCTTCCACCGCGAAACGGAGGGCGTGAGCGGGGCGCGCTGGAACGCGGACGGTACCATCCTGGTCCAGATTCGCGAGACTGCCTGGAACCTCGCGTGGTACCGCCTGCCGGCAGCGGGCGGGCCCGTCGTGCGCCTGGGCAATGCCCCGCGCTACCCCGCCAACTACTACTTCGCCGCCGACGGCCGCCGCGCCCTCGCGCTGGTGGAGGACTTCCACAGCGACGTCTACCTGGTCCCCGGCTTCGCGGAGGTGCTGAAGCGATGACCGACGCGACGCATTCCGATCCGCTCGATTCACTGCGCGCGGCGCTGGCCGATCGTTACCGGCTCGAACGCGAGCTGGGCCAGGGCGGGATGGCCACGGTCTTCTTCGCCCACGACCTGAAGCACGACCGCGACGTCGCGCTCAAGGTTCTCCGTCCCGACCTCGCCGCCACGCTCGGCCCCGAGCGCTTCCTGCGCGAGATCCGCATCGCCGCCCAGCTGCAGCACCCGAACATCCTCCCGGTCTACGACTCGGGCGAAGCCGCGGGCTTTCTTTACTACGTGATGCCGTACGTGGAGGGGCACTCGCTGCGGGAGCGGCTGAGCGAGCACGGCGAGCTGGCCGTGGGCGAGGCGGTCAGGATCCTGCGGGACGTGGCGGACGCGCTGGCGCACGCGCACTCCCACGGCGTGCTGCACCGGGACATCAAGCCCGAGAACGTGATGCTCAGCGGGCGGCACGCGCTGGTGGCGGACTTTGGCGTGGCGAAGGCGGTTCATGAGGCCACCGGCCGGCAGAAGCTCACTACGGTAGGCGTGGCGCTGGGCACGCCCACGTACATGGCGCCGGAGCAGGCATCCGCCGATCCGCACGCCGATCATCGCGCCGACATCTACGCGTTTGGCGTCACCGCGTACGAGCTGCTCGCAGGCCGGCCGCCGTTCACGGGGATCACGGCGCAAGCGATCCTGGCGGCGCACATGACGGAGGCGCCGGCGCCGGTGAGCGGGCTGCGGCCGCTCCTGCCGCAGCCGCAGGCGCAGCTGGTGATGCGCTGTCTCGAGAAGAAACCCGCAGACCGGCCGCAGTCGGCGGACGAGCTGCTGCAGGTGCTTGAGTCTTTGGCGACGCCGAGCGGGGGCGTGACGCCGGCGTACACGGAGCCGGTGAGGGCGGTAGCGGCCCGGCGATCCCGGCGCGTCGTGCTCGCCGTCATCGCAAGCGCGGTTGTGGTAATCGTCGTCGCCGCGTTGGCGATCAGGCTCGTGGTTCACCGGCCGGTCGCGATCACGGTCTCCGACGCCAGGGCAGTCACAACCGAGCCAGGAGTGGAGTTCCAACCGGCCATCTCCCCCGACGGACAGGAAGTGGCCTACGTGGCGGGTCCCATCGGCACCCCCCACCTGGTGATCCGAAGCACGGCGCAGGCGGCGGGGGGCGGCGAGGTCCGGCCCACGGACGCAACGCTCCTGAGCGAGTGGTACCCTGCGTGGAATCCGGCCGGCGATCTCGTGCGGTTCGGGGGCTGCCGGGCTGCCGGCTGCACCTGGAACGAGGTCGGCAAGCTGGGCGGCGCCGTGTCACCCGCGAGACTGCCGGGCAGGGTGCAGGCACGCTACCTGGCGTCCTCGCCCAACGGCCGGCACATCGCGTTCGCCGTGGCTGACACGATCTTTGGCGCCACGGTGGGCGACAGCAGCAGACGGCGGCTGGCAGTGCACCCGACAGGTTACGAGTGGCTCCACTCGCTGGTGTGGTCGCCGGACGGGAAGTGGATTGCCTACGTCAACGGCAACTCCGCGTGGAGGTACAGCGGCAACGTGTCGACCTCATCGGTGTGGGTCGTTAAGGCGGACGGAGGGATGCCGCAGAAGGTGGTGACCGACGATTGCATGAATGTAAGCCCCGCCTGGCTCGACGCGCGCCACCTGCTCTTCGTGTCAGACCGTGATGGACAGCGAGGTGTGTACGTCGTGGCGGTGGGACCGAACGGGGCGCGAGGACAGCCACAGATGGTACCCGGCATCGGCGACCCCCACTCCATCTCGTACTCGATGGCAGCCGGCAAGCTCGCCTGGGCTAGGTTCTCGCTGCGCCAGAACATCTGGTCATACCCGCTGGACCGGCAAGCGCCCGTCTCCATCGCGGACGGACAGCAAGTCACGAGAGGCAGCCAGGTGATCGAGCTGCACGATGTGTCGCCTGATGGCCGCTGGCTGGCCTTCGACAGCAACGTGCGTGGCGACATGAACCTGTACCGCATGCGCCTCGCGGGCGGAGATGCGATCCCGGTAACGGATTTCCGCGGTGACGAATTCGAGCCGCGCTGGTCGCCCGACGGCGGAGAAATCGCGTTCTATGCCGCCGAACCATCGTGCCCCGGCGGACTGAGCGAGGTGATGGTGCTCCGTGTCGAGGGGGACGCGCGGAGCGTGGTTACCTGCAGTCCGGGATTCGACCTCCTCGGGGTCTGGTCACCCAACGGGCTGAGTATCGCGTTCGTGTCCGAACGGACGGGCCGGCGGGAGATCTGGGTAGTCTCGCGTGACAGCGTCGGGGGCGCCTGGGGCAACGCCGTGCAACTCAGCGACTCCGGCATTTCAGCCCGGCTGGACTGGTCTCCCGATGGACGCGGCATCCTGAGCTCGCGGGCCGGGTCCGAGCTGTTCCTGGTCGGACTCGATCGCCGGATTGTCTGGCGCCACAATCTGACCGCGGTGGACTCGCTCACCCTGACAGGGCGCATCAGGTATGCGCGCGACGGACGTACCATCTACTTCGGCGCCTCGCACCGTGACGGTCGAGCGGGCATCTGGGCACTGCCGGTGGCCGGCGGCCCGGCGCGGCTGGCAGTTGCGTTCGACGATCCGGCGCTCGTAGCCGCCTTCGGCGGCATGATCAGCGTCGGCCCGGACCGGCTCTACCTGACCGTGTCCGAGTTCGAGAGCGACATCTGGGTGGCGGACCTGCGGTACTGAAAGCGAGGGGCCATGACCGAAGTCCTGGAGCGGCTGAGGTCCGCGCTCGCTGACCGCTACGGCGTCGAGCGCGAGCTGGGGCAGGGGGGCATGGCCACGGTCTACCTCGCCCAGGACCTCAAGCACCACCGCCCGGTCGCAGTGAAGGTGCTGCGCCCCGACCTGGCGGCCACCCTGGGGCCGGAGCGCTTCCTCCGCGAGATCGAGATCGCCGCGACGCTGCAGCACCCGAACATCCTGGCGGTCTACGACTCGGGCGAAGCCGCGGGTTACCTGTACTACGTGATGCCCTACGTGGAGGGGCACTCGCTGCGCGAGCGCCTGAGCGAGCACGGCGAGCTGCCGGTCACGGAAGCCGTCCGGATCCTGCGCGACCTGGCCGACGCGCTGGCGTATGCCCATGGGCGAGGCGTGCTGCACCGCGA
>VEPF01000423.1 GCA_012027055.1 Gemmatimonadota bacterium
CCGGCGCTCGCGCCGGCCGAGGATGGTCTGCCCGCGCCGGCCGCCTCGGAGCCGCTCCTGGTCCGGTACGCGCTCGACGACGACGCGGTTACCGCCACGCGCCCGCACCAGCCGGGCTGGAAGCTCGACGCGGCCGCCTTCCTGCTGGATCTTCCCACCGAATCGGAAGCGGTCCTGGTGGTCGGCCCTGAGCTGCGCCGCATCCCGCGCGGTCGGGGCGGATCCGAGCTGCTGGGGCGCGCGGCGGCAGGGGCCGCGGCGTGGCGCCGAGAGCGCGCGCGGGCCCTGCGCAGGCAGCAGCTGCCCGCCCGCCTGCTGGCCTTCTCGGAGGAGCTGCACCGGGCGCATACGCTCCACGCGGTCTGCAGCACGCTCATGACCCATGCCGGCCGGATCGTGGGCGGTTACACCGGCGTCATCTACCTGTACGACAACAATGGCGCCGGGGAGGAGGCGCTCTACCCGCTCGAACACCCCTGGATCACGCGCGGCCTCCAGGACTGTTCGCTCAGTGCCGACCTGCGTTTCCGTGGTCCCGGGGAAGTCCGGGCCGATGATGTCCTGCCGGGCACCGGCAGCCCGTTCGACAACCTCTCGCCGCTCATCCGGGAAACCGGCGCAGCCACCCTGTACTATGTGCCGCTCAGCGAAGTCGGGTTGCTGTTCGTGATCGAACGCCGGGCCGGACGCAGCCTGGATGCGGATGACTGGGACCTCCTGCGGAGCGTCGCCCGCCAGGCCGAGGTCGCGCTCGAGCGGGTGACCCTGTTTCAGCGCGTTCACGAGCTGACCCTGACCGACCCTCTGACCGGCCTCGGCAACCGGCGCAAGCTGGAAATCGAGCTCGAGCCCGCCTTCGCGGCCGCCCGCCGCGGCCAGCCGCTCAGCGTGGTGATGATCGACATCGACGGCTTCAAGGATTTCAACGACCTCCGGGGGCACCTGGCCGGTGACGACGTGCTTCGCCGGGTCGCCGATTGCCTGCGCGAACAGGTCCGGGGTGCCGACCTCGTGGTACGTTACGGTGGGGACGAGTTCCTGCTGGTCATGGCCGGCGCCACCGCGGAAGCGGCCGAAACCACCGTTGCCCGCATCCGCGCGCACCTGGAAGATCGCATCAACTTCACCGCCGGGATCGCCGAATACGCCCTCCAGATGAGTTCGCCCCACGAGATCGTGGACGCGGCCGATCAGGCCCTCTACGCCGTGCGCCGCGAACGGGCTCGCGCCGACCGCAGAATGAGCGTCGGCTGAGTCCGCGCAGGGCTTTGCCCCGACCGTGCCGATGGCTTAGCTTGATCCGGCCCGGGCCGAGTGCCCGGGCCGGTTTGCTTTGTCCCCGTTCGGAATGCCGCAATGCTCGTGGTGATGAGCCACTCCGCGTCCCCTGGCGATGTCGCCGGCGTGGTAGCAACGATTCGCGACATGGGCTACGAAGCCCGGGAGATACCGGGCAAGCAGCGGGTCGCCATCGGCCTGATCGGCAATGACGGCAAGGTCGACAGCGGCCGCCTGGAGGCGCTGCCGGGCGTGCTCCAGGTCATCCACGTGACCCAGCCCTACAAGCAGGTTTCCCGGGAGTGGCGCCCGGAGCCCACCATAGTCCAGCTCGCGAACGGCACGCGCATCGGCGGCCCCGAGGTAGTCCTGATGGCAGGGCCCTGTTCGGTGGAGTCGGCGGCCCAGATCCTGGACATCGCCCCCGCGTTGCGCGCGGCGGGCGCGACGGTGCTGCGGGGCGGGGCATTCAAACCGCGGACGTCGCCGTACTCGTTCCAGGGGCTCGGCGTCGAGGGTCTGGAGCTGCTCGCGCGCGCCCGCGCCGAGACCGGCCTGGCCATTGTGACCGAGGCCATGGAGTCGGCCATGGTGGAAGTCGTCGCCGAATACGCCGACATCATCCAGATCGGCGCCCGCAACATGCAGAACTACCCACTCCTGCGGCGCGCCGGGCGGACCGGTAAGCCGGTGCTCATCAAGCGCGGCATGGCCGCCACCATCAACGAACTGCTGCTCAGCGCGGAATATGTCCTTGCGGAGGGAAACGACCAGGTGATTCTGTGCGAGCGGGGCATCCGCGGCTACGACGAGCACACCAGGAATGTCCTGGACATCGCCGCGGTCCCGGTCATCCACTCGCTCTCCCACCTGCCCATCGTCGTGGATCCCAGCCACGGCACCGGAGTGCGGGCCAAGGTTGCCCCCATGGCACTGGCAGCAATTGCGGCCGGGGCGGATGGCCTGCTGATCGAGGTGCACCCCGATCCCGACCATGCCCTCTCCGATGGCGCCCAGTCGCTGTGGCCGGCGCAATTCGAGCAGCTCGTCGCACAGGCCAGAGGCGTCGCCCGGGCCGTCGGCAGGCCGCTCATGGCCGGACTGACTGCGACTCAGCAGTCCTGACGACGAAGGCCGGTGCGAGCGCCGGCCTCCGCGACATCAGGCCTCAGCTGCGACCGGTCGAGCCGACCGGGGCTTCGATCCGGACCGCCACCTCGGCGCCGTGCACCAGCGTATTGTGCGCCGGGCAGCTGCGTGCTACCCGCTCCAGCATTTCCGCGTAGTGCGGCGGCAGCGCCTCCGGCAGCCTGACCCGCACGTCGTATTGCCCGATCCGGCCCTGCGCTCCCCGCGGCTCCACTGCCACCGTCATCCCGGCATACGGCAGACCGCGCGCGTGGCAGAACTGCTGCACGTACAGCGCCACGCATGTGCCCAGGCCCGCTCCCAGCAGCTCCAGCGGCATTGGGGCCGAGTCTTCGCCGCCGCCTCCGGCCGGCTGGTCCACCAGCAGCCTGTGACCCCTGATCTGCGCTGCGAACTTCACTCCGCCCTCGTGCGTGATCACCATGGGCGGTCTTGGATTCTGTCCGGCCATACCTCCTCCTTTTATCCATATATAACTATACAGTAATAATGGGCCCGCAATCCCGCCGCAAGGGTATCACGCGCATTGCGTGCAAGCGCAGTGCGGGCACGGGACCGCCGTGTTATCGTTGCACGCCACTGCGCCCCCCGCGCCAGTTGCCCCGGCCGTGCCGTGGAGCCGAGTAACCGGATGATGCCATGACTGAATCACGCGCTGCCCTGGCCCGCACCTACCGGCCTCGCCGCTTCGACGAGCTGGCCACGCAGGAGCACGTTTCGGAGACGCTGCGGACGGCGGTGGCGCGCGGCCGGGTAGGCCATGCCTACCTGTTCTGTGGCCCGCGCGGGGTGGGGAAGACCACGGCCGCCCGGGTGCTGGCGATGGCGCTGAACTGCCCGAACCGGGCAGGGCACGGCGAGCCGTGTGGCGAGTGTGAGTCGTGCGAGCGGATCTGGAGCGGGCGGACGTCACTGGATGTGGTGGAGATCGACGCCGCGTCCAACCGGGGGGTCGATGACGCGCGGGATCTGCGGGAGCGAGCGATGTACGCCCCCACCGAGGAAACCCGGTGGAAGGTGTACATCGTGGACGAGGCCCACATGCTCACGCGCGAGGCCTGGAATGCCCTGCTGAAGATCCTCGAGGAACCGCCGCCGCGGGTGATCTTCATCTTCGCCACGACGGAGCCGCAGAAGATCCAGCAGTCGGCCGCCCCCATCCTGTCGCGCTGTCAGCGCTTCGATTTTCGGCGGATCACCACGCGGGGGATCGTGGAGCGCCTGCAGACCGTGTTGCAGGCGGAAGGTGTGGAGGCCGATGCGGCGGCCCTGACGGCGATAGCCCGCCGGGCGGACGGCGGTATGCGGGACGCCCTGTCGCTGACGGACCAGGTGCTCTCCCTGGCTGGTGGCGGGGTGCATGCGGATGATGTGGCGCGCGTCCTGGGCCTGGTCGGCGAGGAACTGTACCTGGACCTCTTCCAGCTGCTTTCGGGCCGGAGGATCGGGGATGTCTTCCGCTTCGTGCAGCGCGTGCTCGATGAGGGCTACGACCTGGCCGAGTTCTACCGGGGCCTGGCGGATGCTTTGCGGGCCCTGATCATGGCCCAGGTGGAAGGCACCGCCGGACTGGACGTGAGGGAGGACCTCCGGGAGGCGTACGGCGAGGCCGCGGCCGGCTTCGGGCGGGGAGACCTGCTGCGGATGCTGTCGGATGTGGCGGAGCTGGATACGGAAGGACGGTTCCGCAAGTCCGCGAACCCGCGGACGCTGATAGAGGCCCTCCTGCTCCGGTGGGCCTACCTGGACAGCACGGTGGAGCTGGAGGACCTGCTGCAGGGCCACGCGCCGGAACGGGATCGGGCACCAGGCTCGCGGGAACCGCAGCCCGCCGCACGGCGGGAGCCGTCCGGACCCACGCCGAAGCCGCCGTCGGCGCCTGTTGGCCCCGCCGGAGGGGCGGCGGTGCCGGCAAGGACCACCCGTCCTCCCGCAGCCGAGGCGCCCGGGGCGTCTGCACCGGCCGGTGGCAGTCCTGCGCAGCAGGCCCTGCGGGCGCTGCAGGCTCCGGCCGGAATGGCTGCTTTCCTGCGCGCCGCCGAGATCGTCGAAGAGCGAGGCGACGTCATCGTGGTCGAGTTGCCACCGGGTCCCGGCCTGGAGCGGCTGACGGGAGATGCGGCCGTCTTCGAGGCAGTGCGTGTCGCCTTTGCGGATGCACTCGGTCGCGCAGTGCTGCTCGAGGTGCGCGCCAAGGGTGCCCGACCAGGGAGCGGCGCATCCGGCAGTACGCCCGCCCGCATCACGCCGGAGAAGGTCAAGTCCGATCAGCTGGCACGACTGTCGCAGCAGGATCCCGCGCTGGGATCGGCCGTCCGGGAACTGGACCTGGAGCTGCTGGATTGACGGACGGCGGAAAGGCCACGAATCACGCGCAACATGAGGCACCCGCCGATGGGGCACTCCCCGGCGCAGGCGCCCGCAACCGGGGTGGTCGGAGGCTTCCCGGTCCGCACCCGTTCACCTGACGAAGATGCTGACGATGACGACGAATGCCAACGTGGCGGCTGCAAAGGAACTGCTGGCCCTGATCGATGCTGGGAATTCCGTGGCGGGGATCGTGGGACTCGGCTACGTGGGTTTGCCGCTCGCCGTGGAAACCGCGCGCGCCGGATACCGCACCCTGGGCTACGATGTGCTGCCGCACGTGGTGGATGGTGTCAACCACGGGGTCAGCCACATCCTGGACGTACCTTCGGACGTTCTCGCACTGGCAGTTACGGCCGGCCGGATCACGGCTACCGCCGATCCCGCGCGGCTGCGCGAGTGCGACACGATCTCCGTCTGCGTGCCCGCGCCACTGAGCAAGACCAAGGATCCGGGCCTCTCCTACGTCATGCAGGCCACCCGTACGGTGGCCGCCGCGCTCCGGCCCGGGCAGCTGATCATCCTGGAGAGCACCACGTTCCCGGGCACCACACGTGACGTGATGCTTCCCATACTGGAAGAGACCGGGCTCAAGGCCGGTGAGGACTTCTTCCTGTGCTTCAGCCCCGAACGCGTCGACCCGGGCAACCCGGTGTGGAACACCAGGAACACACCCAAGGTTCTCGGCGGCATCACCCCGGCCTGCATCGAGGTGGCGACCGCTTTCTACGCGCGCATCTTCGATACCGTGGTGCCGGTCGAAAACGCGGAAGCGGCCGAGCTGGTCAAGGTCTACGAGAATACCTTCCGCATGATCAACATTGCGCTGGTCAACGAGTTGGCGCAGGTCTGCGAGAAGCTGGGCGTGGACGTGTGGAACGTGATCGAGGCCGCCGCCACCAAGCCGTTCGGGTTCATGAAGTTCTCGCCCGGTCCCGGCCTGGGCGGCCACTGCATCCCGCTGGATCCGCACTACCTGGCCTGGAAGATGAAGACGCTGCAATACCGCACCCGCATGATCGAGGTCGCCAGCGAAATCAACTCCGAGATGCCCCAGTACGTGGCCCGCAAAGCCTCCGACGCCCTCAACAATGAGGGAAAGGCCTTGAGCGGCAGCCGGATCCTCGTGCTGGGCGTCTCCTACAAGCGCGACATCGACGATCTGCGCGAGAGCCCGGCCATGGACATCATCCGGCTGCTGCAGGAAAAGGGGGCCGACGTAGCCTATCACGATCCCCACTGCGCCGTGATCCGCGACGACGGCCATACCGAGATCCACGGTCTGCCCCTCCACAGCCTGCCGCTCACCGCTGCCGTGCTGCAGAGCGCGGACCTGGTCGTGATCGTGACCGCCCACAGCGGCGTCGACTACCAGTTCGTCGCGGACCACGCACCGCTCGTGCTCGACACCCGCGGTGCCATGCGCAACGTCGCCGGGCGCGCCTGCATCATCGGGCTCTCCGGGGCCGTCGAACACCCCGGCGAACGGCCGCAGCCGAAGCGGACCTGGGCGGAGGTTGCCACCAGCTCGTGATCGGCGCGGTAGTTGCAACCCGGCGGAGGCATCTCCCTGGGAACCGAGGTGCGCTCTTGGGAACGATCCTCCGCTGGTTCTACGATGGCGGCACCCGCCACCGGGCATATCTGCGCCACGGCGAGGAAACCGCCGACGCGCAGCTGGAGCTCGTGATTGGTGCCGGCAACTGGCAGGCAGCAATGCCCGTCGCCCCCGAAACGTCGCTGGAGGACTACTCGGAACAACGACTTACGGAACTGGCCAGGGAGCTGCGCAGCGGCTAGCCCGGCAGCCCGCCAGGAGCCGCCTCCGGCGGTCTGAGCTCCTTGTAGCGCAGGGCTTTACGCAAGCGCACCTGAGCGCTAGCTTCAAACGTCGCCCCAGGAACCACCGGGCGCGAGCGCACGAACCCCGTCAGGGCCCCGCAGGCAGCAGCGGTAAGTGATGCGAGCGTCGCGAGTGCCACTCCTGGGGCGACCTGCATCCAGCGCCCGCCCGCCAGCATGTCGGCCCTGCGCAACACCATCTGCCCCAACAGTGCTGCGTGGTCGCAACAGGGTCACCCCTCTCGAAGGTGCCGATGCTCCACCATCGCACAGCGATCCTGGACGACCAGGATGCCTGCCATGGCGAGTTGTTCGGCGGCCTGCGGGTGCCGGATCCCGGTCTGGAACCAGACGGCGCGCGGGGCCTTGGCGAGGATGTCCGGGACATGGCCCGGCAGATCGGCGGGGCGGCGGAATACCACCACCAGGTCGATGTCGCCGGGCACTTCGGAGAGTTTCCGGCAGACCGGCTGGCCGAGGATCTCGGTGACCTCCGGGTAGTACGAGGGCACCGGGACCAGTTCATAGCCGGCGCGCTGCAGGTATGCGGGCACGCTGTGGGCCGGCTGGCCGGCATGGGACTCAGGCTTGATGCCGATCACTGCGATGCGCCTGGTCCGCCGCAGGATCTCGAGTGCGGCGGCCCGGTCTTCGATCAGGTTCTTCCTCCAGTCTTCCATGTTCGCCTGCCTCATTGGATGCAGAAAACCCCGGCTGCGGGCCGGGCCGATCGAGCCATTCCCGGCCGGATAGCCCGGCGCCAGCTTCTCCGCATGACGCTTGCCCATGAGCTCGGCCGTGCCGCGGAAGCGCTGGCCGCAAGTTACCTGGAGCGCCGGGGCTGGACCATTCTGGAGCGGAATTGGCGCGCCGGGCACAAGGAGATCGACCTGATAGCGGTGCGGGCCGGGGTGCTTGCGTTCGTGGAGGTGAAGGCGCGGCGCCGGCGCACGTTCGGCCACCCACTGGACGCCATTGGACGGGTCAAACGGCGGGAGCTGGCCCTGGCGGCGCGCGCCTGGCTGGCGCGGGCGGGGCCCGCGCAGTGTGCCGACTGCCGGTTCGACGCCATCTGGGTGATTGGCGATCCGGACGGTGCCCACGAACTCGAACACGTCGCCGGGGCGTGGCGCCTGTAGCCGTCCGGCGCCGTCCCACTCCGGCTCCGCCCCACCCCTTGTTGCGGGAGGGAAGACCTGCGCATTGCACCCGACCGGAGGCGCGGGGGAAGGAGCGCCGGGGCACCGGCATCACGTGGCTGGGGTAGAAGTAGCTCCAGTGCGCGGGGCGGCGCCGCCTGGTAATGCACCGTACGTGTG